>JAPYPO010000360.1 GCA_029937645.1 Candidatus Hydrogenedentota bacterium | reverse complement strand
CTTCAATCTCATTGGCTCCGGTCGCCGACGGGTCCATATGGGTAATCTCGGCTTATAACTGGCGGCCCCCAACGAAGGGAGTACGTGGATGATGAAGAGGTTAACTCTGTTTAGCATGGCGGCGGCGTTCCTGTGCAGCGGCTTTGGCGCATGGGGCGAAAGTGTGACGGGCGTGGTGAAAGATGCCTCCGGCACACCGCTTCGCGGCGTGATGGTTTCCGCCATCAAGGGCGATTTCGATATGAGCGTTTCGGTGCTCTCTCAGAAGGACGGCACGTTCACGATTGACGACTTGGCCCCGAACACGTACAGCATTCGGGCCCGATATATCGGACTCGAAGACAACACCATTAAGAACATCACTGCGGGATCCACTCAATCGGGCTCCGTCGCCTTCAGCATGGAGCCGGCTCGCGATATCAACCTTCAGCGCACCGCGGACAACCTGCTCAGCTTCGTGGAATTTGAGAACGTTGCTGACAAAGAAAATTTCAAGATGTTCTGCGCGTACTGCCATCAAATTGGGACGCTCGGATTTCGCTCGCCTGAAGAGCCCGTGGACTGGTCAACGATGGTGACGCGTATGGATGGTTTCGGCGGCCTGTATAAGCACTTGCAGGACACCGTCGTCGCTCGTCTGCTGGATGCCTACTCCGACGAAGCCGTAGAAGGCTGGCCCGAGTATGCAGGACCTCCGGAGCCCGAAGATGCGGTATTGAACATGCGGATTACGGAATGGGACGTGCGTCATCGGACAAAGACCAAGGGGCCCCGCGGGAATGATCCGAAGCTCTACGGGACGGAAAAGAGAAACGCCTTCATGCACGACTTGGAGATTGGCAATGACGGTTTGGTCTACGCTGTTGACCCGGTGAATGGTTCGGTCGTTTCGCTTGACCCGAAGACGGACGAGTTGGTCTGGAACATCGTTCAGGCAGGTGCCCACTCTATCGAAATGGACAAGGTGGGCAACATGTGGCTGACGCTTTCCGGCAAGGGACAGATGGCGAAATGGGACATTACAACCGGCGAAACGGTCAAGATGTCCAGCGCGCCGAAGCCGGCTCCCCGAGGCGGCTATCCTCACACGCTTCGTGTAAGCCACGAGACGGGTCTCATTTGGTACACGGACGCGGGACGCGAAGTGTACAGCATACACCCAGACCCGCCGTATGAAGTCACGGAATACAAAACGCTGAGCGCGGATCAAGCTGTAGGTGGTGGACGCGGTGAGTCGAGCGGCCGGACGCCTTATGGCCTCGATATCGCGCCGAACGGAATGATCTGGTATGCCAAGCTGAATGGCAACCGCATTGGCCGGATCGATCCCGATGTGGAAGGCGGAGACATCAAGGAATGGAATCCTCCGTTCCGCGGACCGCGCCGCCTGCAGATCGCGGCGGACGGAATCGTTTGGGTGCCGGGCTGGGGCAGCGGCGTCATCGGAGCTTTTGACCCTAACAGCGAAGAGTGGGAAATCCACGAGATGCCTAACGCGATCAACCGCCTCCCCTATGCGCTGAACGTCGATGAGAAAACGGGGAACATCTGGATTACCGGCACCGGCAGCGATACGTTGATCAAACTCGATCCGAAATCTGGACATTTCACCGAGTACCGGCTGCCCTCTCGGGTCACCTTTACCCGTAAAATTGAGATTGATGACGATGGCAATATCTGGACTACAAACTCGGCCAGCCCTCTCCGTCACTCGGAGCGTGGCTACAGCTCATTCATCAGGCTCGAACCGGGTATCTAGTTTCATCTTGAGCGTCTAATTTCCCGGCGGATTTCGTAATGAAATCCGCCGGGTTCTTTATGTGCGCCCGGCAGGACGCCTTTACTCGGAGTGAAACCCTCTTATTTTTCTCGCAGACGTCTGGCCTGGAATTGTTCAGTCATGCTATGGGGAATAGAGATCATGAGGTATTAAGAAAGTGTAGAATGGGCTTATGAAAGCGTTCCATGAAATGCGCGTCATCGAAATAGCTGGTTCTTCTGCGGGGGGCTACGCCGGTAAGTTGTTCGCCGACTGGGGCGCCGATGTCTTGCTCATCGAGCCTCCGGAAGGATCGCCGGGGCGTACCGAAGAGCCTGCGTGGGAGGGCATGGGGACGCGCTTCGCGTATCTCAACACCAGCAAACAATCCGTAGCGCTCGATTTGGAGAAGGAATCAGGTAACGAAGAACTCGCGCGCCTGCTGGAAAGCGCCGATGTCATTATCGAGAGCGCCTCGCCGGGTCCGCTGAATTCTGTTTTGACCGCCACGTCGAACCCCGCTCTTATCCGCGTACTCATCTCGCCTTTTGGTCCCGTCGGCCCCTACGCGAACTATCGTTCGAACGCCTTCACCGATCAGGCGATCGGCGGACATCTCTTTCTCAACGGCGAGCCCGACCGCGAGCCGATTCAACGCCCAGGGCTGCATTCCCTTTACCAGGCCGGAGCCCAAGCCTTTATCGGGGCGATGGCGGCGCTTATCGCTCGGGAGCAGGCGGGCTTGGGGCAAGAGGTCCGCGTCTCCCACCAGGAGGGCTTTGCCGCCCTGCATCAAACAACCATCGTCATGATGGCCCAGGCCGACCACGTCCTTGGCCGCGCCGGAAACTGGCAGCCCGGCCATCCGCATCCGCTCGGGGTGTACCCGTGTAAAGACGGGTATGTCGCGCTCGCCGTTCCATTCATGGTCATGCTTGAGCCTATGCTCAAGGCCGCGGGTTTGGATGACGTGATAACCGATCCTCGGTTCTGCGACGACTTCGTGCGCGGGGATCATAAACACGAGTTTGATCGCGCCATCGCGCCGTGGCTGGAATCGCACACGGCGGCGGAAATCATCGCAGCGGGCCAGAGCGTTTCTACGCCCGTCGGGCCGGTGCCGACGATGACGGAGATTCTGTCGGATCCGCATCTCAAGGCCCGCGACATCTGGCGGGTGCTCGGTGGAGAACGGCCCTTGCACTTTCTGCGGGGGGGGATTCGCCTCGAAGGCCGCGAACCCGACATCCGAATGGCCCCGCCGTTGGATTCCGCCCAAGGATGGCGACCGGACCACAAAGAAGAAGCGCCTCAAGAACCTGAAGGCAACAATGGCGACCAAGCGTCGTTGAACGAAGGCCCGCTGGCCGGCGTGAAAATTCTCGATCTCACGCGGGTGTGGGCGGGGCCGCTTGCCACGCGCATCTTGGGCGATTTAGGCGCCGATATCATCAAGGTCGAAGCCTCGTGGGCACGCGGAGCGAGCACGATTCATCCCGAGGCCGCCGAACGAAGCCATGTCTATGCGGATAACGATTTGGGCGAACAGCACTGGAATCGCAACGCGATATTCAACAAACTGAACCGGAACAAGCGCAGCCTGACGCTTGAGTTGAATACGCCCGGTGGCCGTGAAGTATTCGAGGCACTCGTGAGTTGGGCCGATATCGTGGTCGAGAATTTTAGCCCGCGTGTCATGCCCAAGCTCGGGCTCGACTATGAAAGGCTATCGCAAATCAATCCCCACCTCATTTACGCGGCGATGCCCGGCTTTGGTTCAACCGGGCCGTGTCGCGATTGGGTGGCGTATGGAAACCTTATTGAGGCCGCTTGTGGCTTGACCTCGACCATGGGGTATGCCGATTCCGGCCCCTATCGATCTGGAATCGCCTGGCCCGATCCGGTCACCGCGCTACACGCCGTCGCCGGGGTGTTGCTCGCGTATCAGGAGCGCGAGTCTGATCCCGAACACAAAGGCCGACGGGTCGAGACACCGATGATCGAAGCCATGCTTTCGTTTGTGGGAGAGGAACTTATAGCAGCGGAATTTTGTGGGGCCGATGAACCCCGGCGCGGTAACCGCCATCCGGCCCGTGCGCCACAGGGCGTTTACCCATGCGCGGGCGAAGATCGATGGGTCGCCATAAGCATTACGAACGAGACAGAATGGCATGCGCTTTGCGCGGAGGCCGGCTTGGATGAAGCGTTGCGTGCGATGGACCTGGCGGCACGCTTGGAAAATCACGACGCGATTGACGAAGCGCTAGCGGTCTGGACACACGACGCGACACCGGTTGACGTGATGGACAGGTTGCAATCGGTGGGCGTTATTGCATGCACGGTCTCCGACGCGCGCGACATCGTAAACGATCCGCAATTGGAGGCCGGTGGATTTTGGGTAGAACTGGATCATGCTGAAGTCGGACTTCGACGGTATCCCGGCCTTCCGATTCACCTCGACCGTACGCCGAAAACATTTCGCCGAGCCGCTCCGTTATTGGGCGAGCACAATACCGAAGTGTTGACGGAGATCCTCGGGCGAAGCCCCGGCGAGATTGAATCGCTGCAAAAGGCGGGCGTCATTACTAATCGTCCGCCGGACAAACCGCCTGTGCGCGGAGCAAATTCAAAAAAGTAGGCATAGGACGGAATTCCCGGAAACATAACAGGGTTGTTTTTTGTTTGAATGCTGTCCCTGCGGTCGAGTAGAACACCTTTCTAAATCCAAAACGCTATTTCCTCTCCCTCAGGGAGAGGA
>JAPYPO010000359.1 GCA_029937645.1 Candidatus Hydrogenedentota bacterium | reverse complement strand
AAGTCCACACCTCCAAACAAGTTTGAAGGTGCCACCCGGTTCTCGCCTCTGTTCTTATCCCAATTTCCCGCGAGGCGGGTTCTGATTCCCAATGACAGGAAATGTGGTTTTTTTTGAGCGAACAGAACTTGGCTTCTCTATGAACCAATGGACTAGACACTCTCCTCGCTATTCGCCGCAGGCTCAACGAGGTACCACGTCTCGCCCAGCCGGATGACGATTCGATCATGACGCGCGATATCCTCGCGCGTGGCGGCGTGGGCCTCCAATAGGGTATCGAATGCAGCCGTATCGCGCGTGATCCGCGTTAGCTCCTGGCTCTCGTATCCCACCTCGTAGTGAATGCCATCGCGTTCTTCGAAAATGCGTGGGGCGATCGTCGCGATGGCTGCCTCGTGAGGGGCCCGAATCGCTTTTGCCTTCGGTGCCTGCGGCGTAGGCCTACGAGAAGGTTTGGCAGGCGCAGGCGATTCAGTGCGAACTCCCTTCTCAAGACTCTCCTCAGCCGTTTCACCGAGAGGCGGCGCATCATCCGCAAATGCTTGATCCGCCACCATCTCCGCTTCAGGAATCTGAGCCAAGTCCAAGTCCTCTTTAGAATCCGAACGTTTCTCTTCGGTCGATTCGGCCACGGCAGGTGACGCCGACTCCAGCTTGGCCACGCGCACGGGCGCATCCACTCTCAGGCCGATAACCGTCGAAAGGCCGCCCACAATGAGAAGGACGACCGCAGCCTCTACAAGGCTGATTCTGGGCAGGGGTCCGAACCAATTTCGTGGCCGTTCCTTCGGCCTTAGCGCCTCGCGCACGGCATCCGACAGGTGGTCCGGAGCATCGACTTCCGGCAGCGCCTGGTACAGACCATCGACGCGCTGGAGCCCGTCCAACGCGCGGAGACACTCGCTGCATTGGGCGAGATGATTCTCCACATGTTCGCGTTCTTCACTTGAAAGCTCGTCATCAAGAAGCGCGGAAAAATTTTCGCGAATGTCGTTGCATTCATCGGATGCCGTCCTATTTCGGTCATCATTCATATCAGCGCCAGCTCCTTGAGCCGGTCTCGAAGCAACGTCCGGGCTTGATTGAGGCGAGATTTTACCGTGCCCGGCGGACAGTCCATCGCGTCCGCAATTTCTTCATAACTCAGCCCGTCAAACGTGCGCAGCACGAAGGCCATACGGTAATGTTCTGGAAGTTCACCCAGGCATCGCTGCAACACCTCATCCAACTCGCCTTTTTGTGCGGCCTCATCCGGCGTCGGCCCGTGGTCGGCAAAAGGCTCGTGAACCGACCTCTCCACCAGCGCCTCGATAGAGGTGCCCTGGTCCCGCCCTTTGCGCCGCGAATCGCGGATCCGGTTTTTGGCGAGATTGCCCGTAATACTGTGAAGCCACGTGCTCACTTTTGCAGCACCCTTGAATTTCTGGATCCCCTTGTACGCGCGAATGAAGACTTCCTGCGCTACATCCTGCGCGTCTTCATGGTTGCCGAGGAAGCGGTAGGCCACGTTGTACACCCGGTTCTTATACCGATTGACAAGCTCATCGAACGCATCCGTGTCACCGTCTTGACATCGTTCGAGCAGACCTTGGTCGGGCCGGTCTTCGATTTCTTTCAATAATTCCACGAGATAGATTCTCTCCGTCGCCCCGGCGCCGGGTTCGCGCTTTCATTCTTACTCATTAGACACCCATCCGGCCCAGAAAGTTCGAGGAAACTTTGCTGGGCCACTCCTTATTGTACCCCGCCGGGAATTCGATTGGAAAACGGAGACGCGCTTTCAAGAACGGGGCAATTGGTGTACAGTAGTTTTTCTGGTCAAACTGGAGGGCAACAAATGAAAACGACCTGTACCCGAATGCTGTTGGCTTGCGCGGCCCTCGCGCTGATAGCCACCCTGTCCGCCTGTACCACCACTCCCGATGCTGCAAGCCCCGCCCGGGGCAATGCGGGCGAAACGGTCGAAGCCTGGGGGGCTGGGCTCGTCGCCGGAGACATAAACGCCTTGATTGCGCTGTGCTCAGACGATTTCGAACACCCCAAATGGGGAGATATAGAGGGCCTGAGAGCATTCTTGACCGACGCGAAGGCGAAGGGCCTTTTCGACGGCGGCACGATGAGCCCCAACTACATTCGTCTGCGAAACGATGGCGGGGCCACGATCGCCTATCCGGTCGAATTCAAATCAAGCACAGGTCCGGTAGTCTTTGAACTAACCCTGTACCCCGAACGAAATACCTGGAAGATTTTTCGTCTGCGGATGGAACAGAAATAGGCAAGGTCGCTTCCAGCGCACCGTACGAGCCAATTAATTCTCACGCAAAGACGCCAAGTCGCAAAGGCCGAGTCCCTTTGCGTCTTGGCGGCTTTGCGTGAGAAATCGTTTTTTCTGACTACCCATGCCGGAGTGACGCGGGTTAAGCTTTTCCGTTCATTTCGAAGTCGCAAACGAGGGGCAGGTGATCGGAAAGCTGGACGGTGGAGACTTGAAATTTGGTCACTCGTATCTCCGGGCTGTGCAATATGAAATCGAGTTGGCGGTGGGGTTTTCTACTTGGGAACGTGGCTTCGCCGTCTCGATTCGCGTTGATTAGGCCCGTGGCGGCCAGGAAAAGATCCAGCTCTTTATCCCCCCAGAAGGCGTTGAAATCTCCCGCGACGATGAAGGGGCCATCGACCTCAGCAAAAAGGGCGTGCAGATCGCGAAGCTGATACTGGCGGTGACGGTACTTTAGGGAAAGGTGAACCAGGAATACGGTGAAGGATTCGAATTCTAGTTCCAGGACCATCCGTTTGACGCCGTTTCGGAAGAGGTGGAAACCGTGATCTTTGATGTCCAGGCTTGTGATGAAAGCGTTGCCCTGATTCCGCAACACGGGGACGCGTTGCGCGAGGGAGGAATGGGGATATTTCGAGCGGTAGACGTGGTCGAATCCCATCTCCTCAGCGATGTAGGCCGCCTGACAGGATTTACTTGAGCGATACGACCCGTTGTCGACTTCGATCAGGCCAACCAAATCGGGTTCTTTGGCCTTCAAGAATTGGGTAATCTTGGCAAGATTCTTCCGCGTTCGACGGAAGTATCCGCCGAAGGGAATGGGCCAGTGAAAACCCGGCCCAACGCCGGTGCCGTACCGTATGTTGTACAAGACAAATCGCATGGTTTGATAAGCGTGAATTTCGCTGCGTCCGTTGACAAAGTACTATCTTACCATTGTCGCGGGGTAGATGATCAGGGAATCGCGATGTCTTCTTCGGCGGCCGGGCTAGCCCGATTGGGTGCTGACGAGGAGGGCGATGCCGCCCGCGACGGCCAATCCCAGTAGGACGGCGAGCGTGATCTTAATCCAACTGTAGGGCCGAGTGCCTTGGACTTCCCCTGTTCGCGCGTTGACGAGGAAACGGTAGACCTTTTTTTCGTATCGGTAGGAGCTGAGCCACACGGGAAGGAGGATGTGTTTGAACGAAATGTTTGAATAGCTCGAGTGCATGTGGTTGATCCGCTGATCATCGCCGCCGATATCTCCTCGAATCGTGTCGCGGATCGTCGGGTCCATTCTGACTTTCGCCACCTCGAAGCCTCCCGCCAGCGTCACATGGTAGGTCTCCGTTCGGAACCCGCTCAGATAGTCGTCCTTGTAGGGAACGAGACTATTCAGATCCCAGGGCTCCAATTCGTCCGCCAATTTTTCCGGTAGCGATTGGCTCCCCAGCACCAAGACATCGTCAAAGGTATCCGCCACACGGCCGGACACGTTGCGCCATCGCGTCTTGCGAACCTGACGTGTCTTCCTGACGCTACGGCCATTTACCGTCGTCGTATACGATTGCGTCACCCAGTAATACGTTCCGTGCTGGCCTCGGTAGTGGGTATCGGCATAGCAATCGTAGGTCCAATAGGGCATGTAGATTCCCTGAATGCGCTCCTCATTGCGGGCCTTTTTCTTCAACGCGTTCGGGGCGAACCACAGCCCGTGCAGCCATTTCCGAAACGCCTCGAAGGCTTCCTTCCGCGGAATCTTAAACGGAAGAAGTGACTCAGGCTTGATGACTTTCTGGGATGACTGCGTGGTAACGATCGCGGATCCGCAGAAGGGGCATTCGTCCGACGAAACATTCGCGGCGAGCGTCGATTCCGCGCCACAGCCATCGCACTTAACCGTGAGGCGTTCCTCCGTGGATCCCTGGGCCGAGGCCTCTTCCAAGAAGGCGTGGTAGTCAAGCTCTTCGATGGCGGACTCGGCCGCCTCGATGGGATTACTATGCCCGCAATACTCGCAAACGAGCGCCGACGCGCCGGGTTTGAACGCCAGCGTCGCACCGCATTGGCCACAGGGGAATTGTTGTTGTGTCATGGGGCGGGAGATCCTATCGTGGCGCGGTGGAGACTGTTTCTAGTGCATTGGTTCATAAAAGAAGTCGGCTTATGTTCGCTCAGAAAAACCACGTTTTCTGTCATTGCGAGAAGCGACCGCAGGAAGCGACGTGGCAATCTCTTCAACATAAGTCCGTCTGCCAAAA
>JAPYPO010000358.1 GCA_029937645.1 Candidatus Hydrogenedentota bacterium | reverse complement strand
GACTATGACCATTTCCAACGGCCCTAAATCTGACAGGAGGTAATACCGACTATGACGCACGCCAAAATCATACCGTCATTCTTCCGCGCGATGGGGGTGCTCATCGCATTAGCGCTATCCCTACCCATCCACTTATCCGCGCAACAACCATCAAACGACACCCTCGATCTCGTTCCCTCGCCAATACCCGAGGGCCCGGAACTCTCCTTCGATTTTCCAGGCGTGTCGGTTGGTGTGGCGGAATACGCGGAAGGCCCCACGGGCTGCACGGTGATCACGTTCGGCAAACGCGCGCGCGCCACGGCCGATGTACGCGGCGGCTCCGTCGGAACGCACGAAGTCGCGCGGCTGATGGGAACCGTCGCTGAGATTGACGCCATCTGCCTCGCCGGGGGTTCGGCCTACGGACTGGAAGCCGCTACGGGGGTCGCCGCGGAATACTTGGCTACGCGTTCGTACTCGAAGCATTGGACGCAGGTCGCGCTGGTCCCGGGCGCAATCATCTACGACTACAGCCGCCGTGAGAATTCCATATTCGCAGACAAAGCGCTCGGGCGCGCCGCTTTCCGCGCACGGCGGTCGGGCGTATTCCCGCTCGGCCCTGTCGGCGCAGGCCGCATGGCGTCCGTAGGCTCGGACCGAGAATCTTCCGGGCAAGGCGCGGCCTTTCGCCGGATTGGCGACGTCCGAATTGCGGCGTTTACAGTGGTGAATGCTCTCGGGGCCGTGGTCGACCGAAGCGGCGCGGTGATTCGGGGCAATCGCTCGGGGGGCGGGCGAGCCCCGTCAGTTGACGGTGCCATCGAACGGCTAACCGGCGCATCTGCTTCCGCACCCAGTCATGGGAATACGACGCTGACCGTCGTGATTACGAACGTCGTGTTGAGCAATCGGCAACTGCGCCAACTCGGCAATCAGGCGCATAGCTCGATGGCGCGGGCTATCCAACCCTTTCACACGGAACACGACGGAGATGTACTTTTCGCCGTGAGCACGGGAGAACTATCGAACGACCGCATCTCGGGAATCGACCTGGGGATCGTCGCCTCCGAACTTCTTTGGGATGCGGTGATCGCCGCCGTGTCGCAGGAGCGACGTTAATTCCATGGCCTCCGCCGAATTGATTGAAGTCATGAAACGCGTCTGGGGCTACTCCACGTATCTTCCGTTGCAAGAGGAGGCGATGGCCGAAGTTCTGGAGGAACGTGACTCGCTAGTCGTATTGCCCACGGGCGGAGGCAAGTCGCTTTGCTTTCAGGCACCCGCGGTATTACTTGAGGGGATGACCCTCGTTATTTCCCCGCTAATTTCGTTAATGAAAGATCAAGTGGATTCGCTAAACGCCGTGGGCGTAACCGCGCGATGCATCCACAGCGGCTTGACGCCGGAGGAACGCCGGGAAACGAACGAGGCCGTGCGGTCGGGCGCCGTGCGGTTACTCTACGTCGCGCCGGAGCGCGTCGTGATGCCGAACTTCATGGACTACCTGCGCGAACGCGGCGTCGCGTCCATCGTCATCGACGAGGCCCACTGCGTCAGTCATTGGGGCCACGATTTCCGTCCGGAATACCGGGCGCTAAGCCGGTTGCGAGACGTCTTCCCGAATGTAGGGGTCCATTGTTACACCGCTACCGCCACGCCGCAGGTGCGCGACGATATCGCCCAATCGCTTAACCTGCGCAAGCCTCGCGTACTCATAGGTTCTCCGGACCGGCCCAACCTTGTTTTCTCGGCGGAACGGCGCGAGGATGAGCTCGCGCAAGTCTTGGGGGTCGTTGCACGTCATCCTGGCGAATCGGGAATCGTGTACTGCATCACGCGCAAGAAGGTGGATTCGCTGTGTAACGAATTGAGGGCGAGCGGTCATGCGGCGCTGCCGTATCACGCGGGTATGAGCGACGCGGATCGCAAGGCGAACCAGGAAGCTTTCTCCCGGGACGAGACGGAGATCATTGTGGCGACAGTCGCCTTCGGCATGGGGATTGACAAGCCGGATGTCCGTTTCGTCATCCATACCGGCATGCCGAAATCGGTGGAGCATTATCAGCAGGAAAGCGGTCGCGCGGGTCGCGACGGCTTGGAGGCCGAGTGTCGACTGCTGTATTCGGGTGGCGATTACGGCTTGTGGCAACGGCTCATGGGCGATCAGGAGGGGGAGGCGGCGGAGATTGCGCGTAAGAAATTGAACGATATGTATGGCTATTGCACGGGTGTGGAATGTCGACACCAGGTGTTGATGAAATACTTCGGAGAATCGCTTGGTAAAGACAACTGCGAGGCCTGCGACCTGTGCCTCGGTGTCGGGGATTTTGTTGAGGATGCGTTGATTATCGCGCAGAAAATCATATCGGGCGTGGTGCGCTTGGAAGGCGTCGCCGGGCCCACCTACACGGCTCTGGTCCTTACGGGTTCGAAGGAGGAGCGCGTCGTCTCGAAAGGACACGACCAGTTGAGCACATGGAATGTCCTTGGTGAAAACAGCAAGGAGAACGTCCGCGACTGGATCGAGCAACTCGTATCCCAGGCCTACCTCGACAAAGTGGGCGAGTACAATATATTGAACGTCACGCCGAGCGGGATGGCCGTGCTGCGCGGCGACGAGACGCCCCGAATGCTTCGGCCTTTCGAGAAGACCTCGAAGCGGCGAAGAGAAAAGGCTTCCGCGATCGAGGGCAAATCCTGGGAAGGGGTGGACCGCGAACTCTTCGATGCGTTGCGGGCGTTGCGCAAAGGTATCGCGCAGGAAAATAACGCGCCGGCCTTCACCATATTCGGCGATGCTGCGTTGAGGGACATGGCGCGCCGGAAACCTACGACGCCCGGCGAGTTCCTGGAGGTGCGCGGTGTGGGAGAGAAGAAGTGCGTGGATTTCGCGCACTTGTTTCTACCGGTTATTGAGGAGCACACCTGAATCGGTGTAATTCTCCCGGATGTATTCAGCTAGAACCTCTGCGCACAGTGCATGCGCGCCGGCAGTCCAATGCGCGCCATCCGCCGCGAAGAGGTTGGCTCCCTCAATTTCGGCGGCTCTTATCGTCTCGGGAATGGATTCGAGAAACGGGATGCCATTCTTTTCGGCTGTACTCCTAAATGCGCTGTGGTAGGGTTCGAGCTCATCGACATTGAACGACACAATGGGCACCGCACCGCATCGATTCTTTATTGCAGCCGTTACTCTGTCGAGAATCCGGGTGGCGTCGACAAAGGGCGCGAAGCCGTCACCCTTGGATTCGATGGCCTTCTCTATGGTGTCGTCCAGCGTAGGACGCCCCACAATGTTATCCGCTCGATTCAGCACGGAATGGAGAAAGGCGGACGGTATGCCGCCCAAGCTCCTCATCAGGGGGCCATGGTGAGGATTTCGATATTCGATCGAGCCGTCGGCTCTCATGAAAGGCTGATCGACGCCGTTAAGATTGATGGCGCTTCCGCGGGTGAGTTCGAGGGACACGCCGATGATGTCGTTCCAGCAAAACTGCCAGACCACTAAATCCGGGTCGATGACGTCCAGATATTCGTCCAGAAGCAAGAACTCCTGTGTCGTACAAAAGCCGTCCGCGCCGTATGCGAAGATCTGCGCGTCGAGCAGCTCGCCGACGCGCCGGTAGAACGTGTCCTTTTGGTCGACATCCTTTGCGAAGGTAAAGGAGTCGCCGATAAAGAAAATGCGAAACCCCTCGGCATTCGGATCAGCGTATTCCCTAAACCCGTTCTCGTCCGTGAACACGCGAACAGGGTTGCTGTTTCCCGCAAGATCCTTGCGATTCCCATCAAAGGAATAACCGGGCGTTGTGCGCCACCCGTAGCGCGCATCGGGTGTTATCGCGCCGGAATCCGCCGCGGGCTTCAGGGCCTTATACGCCCGAACCGCCACCTCGGAAATCACAAAAAATATCGCCAGAGAAGCGCAAGAAAGGCCGATGCCAATTACGATGTTCTGTAGCTTATTCAACGCATCCTCTCTGACGCATTTCGACGCCCTTCCGCGTGGCCCGCGGGCCGGTGCCTGAAGTCTAACGCTGGATTGAGTACTCTACCGCATCAAACGATATCGATGCACGAGGGAAGATCCCTTTTGCAATAGCGGGATACGAAGAACCAAGAACAGATCCTATTGCTACTGCGAATCGGAAGCCGCTACGCGTGAAATCGGATTGAGAGAGGGAACCACGAATGGACACCAATGAACACTAATGTCTTCACAATTCGTGTCTATTCGTGTTCATTCGTGGTTCAATAAGGAGAACGCCGGAACGGCAGAACCTGATGAATTCTCGCAGGCACAGTCGGTGGCTTAAAGCGCGCCCCGTCGAGATTTTGAATACATCGCCGAAAGAACCGTCTATCAAGAATGGAGGTGCTTATCATGCGGACCATTCTCATAATCGTGCTGGCGATGATTACCACAATTTCGTATGCGGACTTCAATCCGTGGAGCGGTAGTAGTCATTCAACGCTGAAAGATTCCATTCCACCGAGATTACCCATATGGACCCGTCGGCGACCGGAGCCAATGAGATTGAAGC
>JAPYPO010000357.1 GCA_029937645.1 Candidatus Hydrogenedentota bacterium | reverse complement strand
CGGGGCGGGATTCACACCCGCTAGACAACGCGACCTTGCCCGGCCGCGACCGCAAGAATTCACGGTTTTTGTAGCACGAAAACGTGAGTTCGTGCGCATGGTGGGCTACATTGTAACGGCGGCAGAGCTTGCGAAGGCGCTCGTTAGTTTCCATTCGCCGAGGATAATCGAGAAGACACCTCCAAACAAGTTTGAAGGTGGCACCCGTCCTGATGGTAGTTGCAGAGGACTGGCAATGGTGCCACCCACGCTTGAGTCTAGCTTCTTGGGATGGAGGAGGTTTGCACCTCTTTTCAGTAGACGGATATAATCCGCCACCTTAGCTAAAGGAGAAAATCGTTGATACGTGTTGGAATAGTCGGAGCCACAGGGTATGGCGGCCGGGAGCTGGTGAGGCTCCTGGCGATTCATCCGGAAGCAGACCTCGTGCATGTGACGTCAACCAGCGCCGTTGGTCGCCGTCTGGATGAAGAATTGCCCGCATTCCGAGGCCTCACAGACCTCGAGTTCGAGCCCTTCTATGCGGACGCCCTGGCCGAATCGTGCGATGTCGTGTTTGTGGGAGTGCCCGGCACGGAATCGATGGCAATCGTGTCGCAGCTGCGCGCCGCTGGAGTCCGTACCATTGATATCGGGCCTGATTTCCGGCTACAGGATACAAAGGCTTTCAAGCAGTATTATGGCAAGGACCATACGGCTGCGGCGCTCCTCGACGAAGCCGTCTATGGAATCGCCCCATTCAACCGTGCGCGGCTCAAGGACGCGCAACTGGTGGCCGTGCCGGGTTGTTATCCTATCGGATGCCTTCTGCCCCTTAAGCCGCTGGTCGAGGTCGCGAAGATTGACGTGCCCATTGTAGTGGATTCAATTTCCGGACTGTCTGGAGCGGGCAAGTCGTTGCACGAGCGTTTCCATTTCTCGGAAATGAATGAGAATGTGTGGGCCTACAAGATTGGCGTGCATCAACACACTCCGGAAATCGAGCAGGAGTTGGGGCACGGCGCGGTGGTTCAATTCACGCCCCATGTAGGGCCCTACACACGCGGAATCCTCTCGACGATTACGGTGCGCTGCGAAGCGCCCGTCGATCTAGCTGAATGTTACCGGCGCTACGAGGCGGAACCGTTCGTCCGAGTACTCGGGGAAGGCGCGCTCCCGGAACTGAACGATGTGCGCGGATCGAATTTCTGCGACGTTGGCTGGGTCGACGACAAACGCACGGGCAACCTGATCCTGATCAGCGCCATAGACAATCTCGTCGGCGGCACGGCGGGCATGGCCATCCAATGCATGAACATCATGTTTAGCGTGGAAGAAACGACCGGCCTCGGCCTGAGCGGGATGTCCCTATGAAGAATATTGATGGCGGTGTGACCGCCCCCAAGGGGTATCGCGCCTCGGGCGTTCGGGTTGGATTAAAACCTGGTTCGGAGAAAGAGGACTGCGCGCTGGTCCTCAGCGACGAAGCGGCGACCGTTTCCGGAATGTTTACGACAAGCGTGATGAAGGCGCCTCCGGTCCATTGGGATGTGAAGATCTGCGAAGGCGGTCACGCCCGCGGCGTTTTCATCAACAGCGTCAACGCAAACGCGGCCACGGGTGAGCAAGGACACAAGGACGTCCAGGCCACCGCCGAAAGGCTCGCGGTTGCGCTGAACGTCAGCGATTCGGAAATGTGCATTTGCAGCACCGGTGTAATCGGCGTACCTATGCCCATGGATCTTATCTTTGAGGGTATCGATAGCTGCGCGAACTCCCTCTCAGAAGGCGGAAGCCTCGCGGCGGCCACGGCCATCATGACCACGGACACGATCCCCAAGGAATTCGCCGTCGAGCTTCCACTGACATCAGGCACGGTGCGGTTGGGTGCCATCGCAAAAGGCTCGGGCATGATTTCGCCGAACATGGCGACGATGATCTGTATCGTGACCACCGACGCGGCCATCGCGCCCGATTTGTCCCAAACGCTTCTGCGCAGCGCGGTCCGATCGTCGTTCAACCGAATCAGCGTGGACAACGACATGAGCACGAGCGACACGGTGCTTCTATTCGCCAACGGACAAAGCGGAATTTCATTGGAAGAAGGATCTGCGGATGCGGCGGCATTTGGCGAAACCTTGACCGCCTTCTGTCAAGACGCGGCGAAGGCCCTCGTAAAGGATGGCGAAGGGGCGACGAAGTTTGTCGAGATCGCAGTGTCGGGAACGGCGACCGATGAAAACGCCGAACGGATCGCCCGCGCTATCGGAAATTCACAGCTCTGCAAGACGGCCTTCTTCGGGCAGGATCCAAATTGGGGGCGGTTCGCCTGTGCCGCGGGCTACGCGGGCGTCGACTTCGATCCGGCCGCGCTCGATATTCGCCTGGGGGACGTGCAGCTCACACAAGACGGACTGGTTGCCGAGTACGCGGAAGAAGACGCCGCAGCGGTCATGCTGAAAGACGAGTTCCGCATGGAACTATCTGTAGGGAATGGTCCAGGTAAGGCGGTATTCTGGACATCCGATCTGAGTCACGGATATGTTAGCATCAACGCGGATTACCGGTCGTAAGACCTTTCACAGAGGCTCCCATAGCGGAGAGGAATGCCCCGTACCTTCATGCAAGAGCTCATCAACAAGGCCAGCGTACTCGTCGAGGCCCTCCCCTACATTCGCGAGTTTAACGGAAAAACCGTCGTTATCAAGTACGGCGGAAGCGCCATGGACGATCCCGCAATCCGGCGATTGACCGCGCAAGACATCGTGCTCATGAAGTACGTCGGCATGAACCCCGTCGTGGTACACGGCGGCGGGCCCCACATCAGCCGCGCGCTTGAGCGGCAACAGGTAGACTCCCGCTTTCACAACGGCCTGCGCGTCACCGACGACGCAGCCATCGATGTCGTCGAAATGGTCCTCGCGGGCTCCGTAAACAAGGATATCGTCGCGCTCGTCAATCAAGCCGGCGGCGAAGCCGTGGGCGTGTGCGGAAAAGACGGAAACCTATTGCATGCCAAGCAGATGGAAATGAGCGATGGCACGGACCTCGGGCATGTGGGCAAAATTACCCAGGTGCGAGAGCATTTGATTAACGTCTTGTGCGATACCGGAATGATACCCATCATCGCCCCCATCGCCACCGACCCCGAAGGCAAGACCTGGAACGTCAACGCCGACTCAGCCGCAGGTGAAATCGCGGGCGCACTCAAGGCGGAAAAGTTAGTGTTCTTGACGGACGCGCCGGGATTGCTGAGTGACTTGGACGATACCGACTCGCTCATCCACCAGTTGCGCATAAACGAAGTCGATGAACTAACGCGGAAAGGCGTGATCGCGGGCGGCATGATTCCGAAAATTGAAGCCTGCCACCGGGCGCTCGACCGCGGCGTAATCAAGACACATATTGTTGATGGCCGAACCCCCCATGCCCTGCTCCTCGAGATTTTCACTCAGACGGGCCTGGGAACCATGGTCACGTTGTAAACCATAGGAGCCTTAGAGCCTCGTGCAAGACGACATGATGAGCCCCTTCAATGTAATTTTTGACGGCGGTATTTTGATGTGGCCGATCCTCGCCTGTTCCGTGGTCGCCCTCGGCATTACGATAGAGCGCTTTTTCAGCTTGCGCCGCGCCTCCATCGACACCCGGGAGTTTATGGATGTCATGCGCGGGGTGCTGCGGCAAAACCGCATCCAGGAAGCCGTCTCCATCTGCGACGAAACGGAAGCCCCGGTCTCCCGCATCATGAAGGCCGGCATCCTGAAGCACAACCGCAGCAAGCAAGACATCCGCGAAGCGATTGAAGACGCGGGCCATCTCGAAGTTCCCCGCCTCGAGCGCTACCTTTCCGCCATGGCGACCTGCGCCCATATCGCGCCGCTGTTGGGCCTGTTGGGTACCGTGGCGGGGATGATCAAGGCCTTCGCTCAAATCCAGAACAAGCAGGGCCTGGTCAATCCCAGCGATCTCGCCGAGGGTATCAGCAATGCGCTCGTGACCACGGCCGCGGGGCTAACCGTGGCCATACCGACGCTGGTCGTGTACAACTACTTCGTGACGCGTGTCGACAATATGGTGCTCGAAATGGAGATCAGCTCCTCCGAGCTGGTCGAACTTCTCACCCAAGACCGCGGCGAACTTGAGATATAGGGGCCGACCGGCGCTTCGATGAAATTTCGCGAAAAAAGAGAGCGTAAAGTCAAGGCGGACGTGGATCTCACGCCGCTGATCGATGTCGTATTCCAACTCCTCATCTTCTTCATGCTCTCCGCCACCTTCGTCGTGCAGAGTTCCATTCAAGTCGAAATGCCCACCGCCGAAGGGGCGGTCGAGCTGGAGCAGAAAGACCTGTCCATAACGCTGGTCTACGACGAAGGAGCCCCGAACGGCGCAGGCCCAATCTACGTCGATAGCGTTCTCGTCGCTTCCTACAAAGAACTGTCCGGAATCCTTGCCGAAAAGAAAGTCGAATCGCCCGATATTCAGGTTCTCGTATTTATTGACGCACGGCGACAAGCTGGGGACTTGATTACCGTGTTCGGAATTGCCAAGAGCGTTGGCCTGACCAATGTGGGCGTAGGCGCAAAC
>JAPYPO010000821.1 GCA_029937645.1 Candidatus Hydrogenedentota bacterium | reverse complement strand
TCTCAAGATGACTCTTCCAAATGGGAAATCCGGGATTAGATTGGTATGAACGAAGCAAGGAGAAACGAAATGCCCGAAGTAGATTTTAGCCTGACCGACAAAGTCGCCATCGTGACCGGGGCCAGCCGTGGCATCGGCGAGTCCATCGCGAAGGCGTTTGCGGAACATGGCGCGAAAGTAGTTGTGTCCTCTCGTAAGCAGGAGGGGCTCGACAAAGTTGCCGACGCCATTAATTCCGCAGGCGGAACCTGCATAGGAGTGGCGTGTCACGGTGGGAAGCCGGAGGAAATGGACGCCCTTTTCGCGCGGGTGAAGCAGGAGTACGGCCGTCTGGATATCCTGGTGAATAACGCGGCGACGAATCCGTATTTTGGCCCCGCGATCGATACGCCGGAAGCGGCCTTTGATAAAACCATTGAGGTCAATCTCCGGGGCTATTTTTTCATGATGCAACGGGGCGCACGGATGATGTTGGAGACGGGTGGCGGCTCGATTATTAACATGGCCTCGATCTCTGGGCTGCGTCCAGGAAAAAATGAAGTGACCTACGCGACGACCAAGGCCGCCGTACTGAGTATGACCAGAGGGTTCGCGAAGGAATTGGGTCCGGAAGGTATCCGCGTGAACGCCATTGCGCCGGGTGTGGTCGAGACCTACTTTGCCAATACCCTCATCGAAGACGATGAAAAGAAGGCTGCAGTCATCGCGCGCACGCCGTTGCGATGCTACGGCCAACCCAAGGATATTGCGGGCGCGGCGGTGTATTTTGCCTCGGAGGCATCCCGTTATGCGACGGGTTCGACGATTGTGTTGGATGGCGGGGTTGTGGCCTAACCTGCATCGCTCGCAGTCTTGAGTCGATTGCTCAGCGTCTCGGTTTTTGCTTGACGGGACGCGCTTCCAGAATCTTCGCGCGGCCCAATGTCTTCTTTCCTGTCATTGCGAGTCAGAACCCGCTTCGCGGGAAATTGGGACTCCATGTATGGCGCGTGCGGATTCCGGACGAAAGCGATCGGTCATTCCGATTGAAAAAGATCACCGAT
>JAPYPO010000356.1 GCA_029937645.1 Candidatus Hydrogenedentota bacterium | reverse complement strand
AATCGATGCCGGCGGATCTCAAGATGACTCTTCCAAATGGGAAATCCGGGTTCAAACCCTGAATGGGTTTCACGGACTCAGTGAGTTTCTATGGTTGGGTTGAGCCGCAGAGGTCACAGAGAAAAACCTTGCACCACAGAAAAAAGACCCTACACCACCAATCGCTCAGTCCGGCGAGGCATCCCTATCCGAATCGGGTGTGTGCGCTACCTTCTTGAACACTCCAATAAAGATCGCCAGGCTTACCTTGATGATGTAGTAGAGCGCGCGGCGAGGGTTTATCGAACTTACCCCGCCTTGCCGTGGCTGCATATCCACCGGCACCTCAGCGGAACGAAGCCCCCGTTTATGCAAAAGCACCAGCGCCTCCGCTTCCGGGTAGTCGTCCGGATAATGGTGCGCGAAGGCGGCGATGACGGCCTGGTTCCCTGCGCGAAAGCCACTCGTCGTATCCGTTACGCCCCCGCCCACCACCGAATCGACCAAGCGCGACAGCAGCGATTTTCCAATCCTCCGCATGAGCGAAGGCTGGTAATCCGTATCGGCCACATAACGCGACCCAATAATGAGGTCGGCCGTTCCGTCTTCCACACGGGCCACAATCTTCGGTATCTGATGGACCGGATGCTGCCCGTCTGCGTCGCATTGGACCGCGATATCGTAGCCCTGGCGCAACGCGTACTTGTAGCCGGTTTGCATGGCCGCGCCGATGCCTAGATTGTACGGAAGTCGAATGAGATCCGCTGTGCCGGAGGCGCGAACAATTTCGCCGGTAGTATCGGGCGACCCATCGTTTACAACAACGACATCATATTCTGGAGCTTCACGCGCCAGCGCCGCAAGCACATCGCCGATACTCTCCGATTCGTTGTACGCCGGAACAATGATCAATACCCGCGCCATTACGCCGTCTCCCTGCGCACGATCAGAAACGTCCAGACTCCGCGGAGGAGTCCAATCCCGCGAGCTATGTCGCGCAGAATATCCATCACAATAAATCGAAACATATTTATCAGACCCAGGCGCGGCAAGAGTTCTTTCCGAAGCGACCCCTTCAATATAGAATACACAATCGCCAATAAAATAACTGGAAATCCACTCACAACGCACCACCGCAACCAGAGGGCACCATCAAGTAGGAAAACGTTTTCAAATCGGAGGGCCGGTAAGTCAATGGTGAGCGTTCCGCCGTTGATCACGGTGGCGAAGTGAATCACGATGGCAAAAACAAGCAAGAGTGATAACGGCGGCCCGGCGAACTCACGCCGGTCTGCGTAGCGGTCACCCTTCGTACGCTTCGGGTGCTTCGCGTAAAGTTTCATCCGCCAGAATCCGTGGCGCATCTGCGTCCTCAAGTACGGCCACAGGCGCGTGGGGTGGTGGTGGCATACAACTGCCTCGCCGGTGAATCGCAGCGTTCCTCCACGATCAGAGAGCCGATACGCAAGGTCATTGTCCTCAGCCGACGCAATACGGAAGGACTCGTCAAACCCGCCTACCGCATCAAACGCGGCCTTCTTATACGCCACATTAAATGAGCCGAGAAAATCAACTGCCTCGCCGAAATGGGAATGACGGGCTGCGATTTCTTCATGGATGAACCGCGCCAACGTGCTGTCCGGATTCGCAATCCCATACGTCCCCCCAACGGCCGCCGTATCCTCGTCAAGCGATGCGACCAGCGCCTCAATCCAGTTCGGCTCTGGAATGCAATCCGAATCGGTAAAGGCGATGACCTCGCCCTCCGCCTCACGCGCCCCCGTGTTTCGCGCCTTAGCCGGACCGCCGTTTTCCTGACGGATGTAGCCTACGTTGCGCGCCCGCGCGACCCGCTCCGTGCCGTCCGTCGAGCCGTCGTCCACCACGATGATTTCAGTGTCAGGATAGCCCTGAGCCAGACAGCCGTCCAGGCATTCCCCAAGCGTCCGCTCCGCGTTATAGGCAGGAATGATGATCGAGACAAGCACGGTAATCCTCAGCGTCCGCTAGGCCCCTAATTCTCAACATCATCAAAGAGTCGCGCACGTTAACCAAACGAAATCTTATATAATTCCACACCTGTCATTGCGAGGAGGCTCCGCCGACACGGCAATCTCTTCAACAATAAGTTCGCCTGCAAAAAGAGATCGCTTCGCTGTTAAGAACAGAATCTTTTGTGTGCCACCCAAATACAGTTTGGGACCGATCACGAGACAAGTTACCCCCGCGTCGGCAGGCCCAACAATTCCTTCAGCGTAATGATCATCCCGATGTGGAGCCCTTCATGAAAACAGTGAAATGCAACCGCTTCTTCAACCGACTCAATTGTATTCGGGCCAAGGGACAGGGGCTTGTATACTTGAAAGCGCCCAGCTTTGTAATCCGCCTCAATCCGGTCGGGCATTCCGTTGAAGAGTTCCAGCGTCTTGTCTACATCCGGGGTTCCCTCCCACGCCGCCGCCGAAGTTCCCTTGCCATAGATCCCGAGATACTCCTCGGGGATCGGCAATGGAAATCCACTGAATACATACGTCAGTCGCGACAACGAACAGAGCAAATGCCCCACGTTCCAGATAATGTTGTCTTCGCGACCCTCGGGAATTACAAGCATTTGTTCGACGCTGAGCTCCTCGATCTCGCGCGTCATATGCCACCGCGTCGTGCGCAAGGTTTTGAATGCAACGGGAAGTTCGTCAGACATGGGCCTATCCTTTCGCGGCGCCAATTAGCTTGCGCATGGTCATGACCATGCCGACATGGATTGACTCGTGAAAGATATTAAAAGCAAAGGCTTCTTCTATCGTATCAAGGGTGTATTTGGGGACCATTTCGAAGCCCCCATAGCCCTCAAATTTGCCATCCTTGTATTCGTTGTAAATGGTTCCCGTTTGCGTCTTGAGATGTTCCATTACGTCCGGAATGTCAGGCGTTTCCGTCCAGTCCGCCGGGGAGGTTCCGCCTTTGTAGAGCGCCGTGTAATGATTGGGCAAGGGGACGTCCAACCCGCTGCGGCCATAGACGATTCCGGCTTCGCTCTGAACAACATGCCCCACATGCCAGAGGATGTTATTCCGCAAGCCGTCCGGCACCTGGAGCAACTGCTCTTCGCTCAAGTCCGCGACCTGCTGCGCCATGTATCCGCGTGTAGCCCGAACCGTTTTGTACAACGATTTGTCAATCATTTCCATCTCCGTCAAGGGATAAATCTGCTTATAGGTCCTGAGAACTTATCCTACATATACCCGCGACCTGAGTACTCCTTAACCTGCCGGAGAATAACGTTGACGAGGGCCGGTTTGCCCGACGCGAAGGCCCGCTCAAGGGCAGGAATTATATCGTCCGGATTCTCCACGAATTCGCCGTGCCCGCCCATCGCTTCGACGACCTTGTCGTAACGCGTATAGTTCAACTCCGTAGCGACCGTTCTGCCGTACAGCGATTGTTGTGGCCGCATCATCTGACCCCACGCCGCGTCATTGCCTACGATACCGACAATCGGCAGATTGAACCGGACCGCCGTATCAAACTCGAAACCATTCAGCCCGAAGCTGCCATCGCCGTAAATAATCAAGACCTTTCGGTCGGGGTGTGTCACCTGAGCAGCGAGCGCAAAGGGCGCGCCGACGCCCAGCGTGCCCAAGGGGCCGGGATCCATCCAGAGTCCCTTCGTCGGAATGGGCACGACTTTCGCCGAAGCCGCGACCACATCGCCACCGTCGCCGATCACAATCATCTCATCGTCCCGCTCGACGAACTTGGCGATATCCTGGCAAAAACGCGACGTATGGATGGGCACCGCATCCAAACCCTCCTGCCCGGAGACCTGCGCCTCCAGTTCGTTTTCCTTCGCCCGAAGCCCCGCGCTGTATTCCGAAAAGTCGAGGGCGATCCCTTCCTCATCCATGACCTTCGAGAGCGTGTCGAAGCCACTCGCCAGATTCCCGACGAGCGCTACATCCGCTGAGCGGTTTTGACCGATCAGCGTGTTGTCCATCTCCATCTGGATTATCTTAGCGTCCGCAGGAATCTTCCGCCCGAAACTCATGCGGAAATCCAATAGGCAGCCGGCCAAGATCATAACATCGCAATCCTGGATGGCATCCTTGCGGGTCCGGTTAAACAAGTGCTTCGATCCGCGTGGAAGCGTTCCGCGCCCCATGCCATTGGTATACGCCGGAATATTCGTCTTCTCCAAAAACGCGGCAAGCTCGGCCTGCGCATTCGACCACTTTACACTCGTGCCCGCCATGACCATGGGCCGCTTCGCGTTTTTTAGAATTTCGATCGCGTCCAGCGCCACACCACGCTGCGGAGCGACCAGCGGAGCGGCGGTCCGAATCCGAGGAAACTTCACATCCTCCAAGGGCACGTCGGCACCCAGTACGTCGACGGGGATTTCTAGAAATACCGGGCCCGGTACGCCCGTTACCGCGTGCCGCACGGCCAACTCGATGTATTCGGGAATCCGCTTCGTATCGTAGCAAGCGCCCGCCCATTTTGTAACAGGTTTCATGACGGCTACGTGATCCATGTCCTGTAAGGATCCTTGTCCAATATTCTTGAAAGGCACCTGTCCGACAATCACGATTATCGGAGAAT
>JAPYPO010000355.1 GCA_029937645.1 Candidatus Hydrogenedentota bacterium | reverse complement strand
GAAATTAATCAGTTAGCATTGACGTCAAAATACCCGACCCTTGCCCTCGGCGGTCTTTCGAAGCCGGTATCGCCGTGCGTGCCCCACGACCGCCGAGGGCGGCGGCCCTACATTTATGCACTCGGTCGAAAAGCAGCCATAATGTCACGAGTGATTCCCAGGAGAATGTCCCAGCGCTCTCTGCCCCGAACAAGGAGCGATAGCCCCGTGCCCCCTTATGAGAGCAGTGTCCCGCAGGGGCACCGGCATGTAGCCGGGGGATGAGAAAAGTGATTCCCCCGGACAACCCACCCCACTCCATAATTCCCCGCAGGGGATACGGCGCCATAGGCTCACAAAACCCACACCAAGGTTACCGGTGCCGAGCCCACTGCATCACAAGCGGGACGGTCGCGAACGGCGCGATGCCCAAGATCGCGGTGGCAATAAAGAACGGCCGAAAATCCGGGTCGCTAATAAGCGGCCCTAAAGAGAGGAGGCCCGGCATCACCAGAAGCACGAGAAGAATCCAGAACGCTGTCGCTGCGACCGCAGCTCGTTGATTCAGCAAGTCTCGTCGGTGAGCCAGCACCACAGATCCGGCGAGCGTCAATACCATTATTCCCAACCATGCCCAAACGTGCCAATCGTTGGGCAGAGAACCGCCCAACCAATCGCCCGTAATTTGATGGTAGGTGTATTCACCTGCAATTATTGCTAGCCAAATCGCCGCAAGCACCCCAAAAAAAGCGACAAGATTGCCCCACCAAATCAGGCTGAAAGCGTAGCTCGCGCACACGGCGCACAAAACGACAAAGCTAACGCCAATGACGGGCAGGGCAACGAAGGTGCCAAGGTTAAAGCCTTGATACTTAGACACCGTGACGACGCAATACGATAGAGCCGAGCCGGGGGCAAGTATCAGGACGCCGGTTACCGCCGAGCGCAAAATGGAGGCGATACGAGCCGAAGCCAAGTCCCGCGTGGACAAAGGCCGCGTAAAGAAAAACCCATTCGAGTTGATGGATTGTGCGCGAATGTTCTGATTAAAGATCAGTCCGCCCACGATAAACACCGCTATGGTGCCGCCAGCGATGGAGGTTTCTAAGAGACCAGTTATTGTTCGGGAAAAGAGATCCCCCAGTTTTCGGAGTTCGGTACGCTCAATCATTACTGCCCACGAACCCGACAGCATCACAAGAGTCAGCGCCGGAGCCATAATCGGAAAGAGGCGTCCGATCCTATTCCGCTCGAACCACCGCTGCGCCTCGCTGGGTGATGCGAATGGTCGTTCACTGTCAGCGAAACGGCTTAGTAATTCCTTCAAGCCGGGTCTCGAAACAAGAGCAATCGGATTTTCCACTCCGCGCCGCTGTAGAGTTACTCCCCAGACGGAAAACACAAACGCGGCCACAAATGCGCCTATCTGCAAAGTCCACGAGTCCGGCAATAGAAACTCATTGACCGCATACCAGAGCAAGGCAAACAATAGTAGAACACCGCCAAGAATACGCCACGGCAGATCTCCCCTCCCGAAAACAAGCGCGGCCGTTTGGGCAAAAAGGTAGATGGCATTTGCAGCGCAGAGCGGAACGGCTAGACCGTAAGGCTCTTGACCGGTTTGCCTGCCCATTTCATTGACGGTGAGAACGACCGCACATAGGGTCAGGTTAAGCGCGGCAAAGTTGAATGCCAACCTCCAAAATACCAAACTCGCCGTGCCAACGGGCAAACGCATGGCGTGAGAGGGCAAACCGAAACTAAGCCCTGATGCGTCGCCAAATGAAATGAGCAAGACGACTTCGGTGAAAATTGCAACGAAGAAAGAAATGACTATCGCGAATTCCAACATATCGTTGCTAGTGATAGCATCGAGAGGTCGCAGCATCACGAGCGCCGCGCATATCGCGCCGAACATCGTGAGGGCGATTAACAGCAACGGCCCGGTCTCAAGCGTCCGCTCCCACAGCAGAGCCCTTATCTTTGCAAATTGAGTCATTTCGCCAACTCCCGCGCACCCGCGCGCGCAACAAAAATATCTTCGAGCGACGGCGTCGCTTGCTCAACGATTTGGGCGCCCGACTTTTCCGCCAACGCCGCTAGCGAGTCCAGGCTCCCGTGGCAAGTCAAGGTCCACTCGCGCCCCTCCCCTTCGGCGAGCAGGACTCCGTCGAACTCGATGGGCTCCGGCTGCGGCTCCGGAAAACGAAGCGTAAACCGATGATGGGCATCCTTGATGTGGTCCAGCTTGTCACACAGCACCACCCGCCCATCCACAATCATCGCGACATAATCAGCGACCCGCTCCACCTCATCCAGCAAATGCGACGAGAAGAAAACCGTGCGCCCTTCATCCGCGACCGTGCGCACAATCGCGCCCAGAATATTCCGTCGCACAATCGCATCCAGACCCGACGAAGGTTCATCCAGCAAGAGCAAATCAGGACGATGCGCCAGCGCAATCAGTAGACCCGCCTGAGCCCGCTCCCCACGCGAGAGCTGCTTAATACGCGCCTTCTTATCCAGCCGAAACGTCGTGCGCAACTCCTCCGCGAACCCAGGATCCCAATTCGGGTAAAACGCCCGCGTATACCGAAGCAACTGCCCGACACGCATCCACCCCGGCATGTCACGATCTTCGGAAAGGTAGCCAATACGCGACAACACATCGACCGTATCGCGCACGGGATCCATACCGAAAACTTGAACCTCCCCCTCCTTCGCCTTCAGCGCACCCAGCAGATGCTTAATAAGCGTCGTCTTACCCGCGCCATTCTCCCCCAACAAGCCAAAGACACAGCCGCGCGGCACCGTCAAGCTCACATCATCAAGCACACGCTTCCGGCCAAAACTGCGCGAAAGATTCCGCACCTCCACCGCTGCGTCAGACATCGCATCCATCAGCCGCCCTCCTTCTCATTCGCGTCAAAAGCCCTCTTACGCAATTTCAGTAATCGAACGACATCATCCAGACCGACCCCCAATTGCTCCGCCTCCACCAACAGCGCATCCGCCCGTTCAGTAAGAATCCGGTCAATCTCCTCCTCCGAATACGGCGAACCATTCCCAGACACCCGCGTACCCGACCCCTGCTTCGAGACCAACACCCCCGCCGCCTCAAGCTCACGATACGCCCGAGCCACCGTATTCGGGTTCACAAGAAGCTGCTGCGCCAACCTGCGGATAGCCGGCACCTCATCATCAGCAACCAAACGTTTAGACGCCACCAGATACTTAACCTGATTAACAATCTGCTGATAAATGGGCACGCCATCGTGTGGTGAAATTCGTATTTGCATAAGAAACAATCCGTCGCTGTAAATAATGTATGAATACATTAATACATTTTGTGGCCGATGTCAAGGGGCGTCGATCCCCGGCAGGAACCGGTGGCCCGAAACCGGGACCGATGTCGCCGTCGAAGTCCTCCGTGCGGAAGAATAGGGCATGACTTCCCATAACCAGAAAACACTCATGGAATATACCGACAGTATTCGAGTACGCTTATCTCGATCTGACAAGATTGCCCGTGGGGTTAATCATCAATCAGGTCGAATCGAAATACATCCAGCGCCTATTTTCACGGAGCACCGTGGGAACGAGAAAAGATTGCGTGGAGGGAAAGAGCAGTGAGATTCAGCCAAAGAATGGGGAAAACGCCAATTCCTAAAGTTATCCAAATGGATGGGATGACTGATGACCTCCGCGCCGGACTGTGGAATGTTCTACTCGTGGAAGGATTCGGCGAGACGGTCTTCCCTTACGTCCCAAACCAGGTCAAGCCGAAGATCGACCAGTTCAGCAGTGCTCTCTGGGCGGACTTTTTTAAACTTCCCGTCGACGACCGCCCGAACTTCATCGAGGTGTTAGTTGAGAAGATTAGAGGGTATTTTTTTGATTGCAGGTGGTTTGAGGCCTATGATTTTACGGAATTTTGTGTGAAGTATTATGGCGAAGGATACGCCGAGCGAGTAAATCAGATTCTCGAACGGGAACTCTCTGGGTTTAGGGTTATCGACGGGAAGCTTGCGCCCATCTCGTCGACCGAGGAAGTTGCGGCCATTCAGCACGCGATCAGCGACGAGACTTTCCCCGGCGCGAGCACTCACCTTAAAACAGCCCTAGACCTTCTAAGTAATAAGACAAATCCAGACTATAGGAACTCCATTAAGGAGTCGATTTCCGCCGTTGAAAGCATGAGTTGTGCACTCACAGAGTCCAAGTCGGCAACCCTAGGCGCAGCCCTTGAAGAATTGGCCAAAACGCATCCCCTCCACGGTGCGCTCAAAGAAGGCTTCAAAAAACTATATGGCTATGCGAGCGACAAGGACGGAATCAGGCATGCGTTGCTTGAGGAATCAACACTTACCCAGGCGGATGCTGTGTACTTCTTGGTTTCGTGTTCCGCGTTCGTGAACTATCTCAAAGTCAAGTCGTCAAAATAAGATCAGTGGATCTACTTCGATCAACGCATCGAACAATTAGAAGACTGAATCCGAACGAGAGGAATGTCATCGACGAGGTATACGAACGATTGTTCGGTGCAAATGAACTACCAGAAGCCGAATGATAGATCGGGCCTTCAGCCCTTTTTGCTTGGGGTATACTC
>JAPYPO010000354.1 GCA_029937645.1 Candidatus Hydrogenedentota bacterium | reverse complement strand
CCTTACCCATGAGCACGTCGCGCAGCCCAGCCGGACCCTCAAGGATAGTGCCATCGGGCATCGTTCCCTCCGTGTCCAAAGCCAGGCCAAAGGAATTATGGGTCCGCCATTTTCCGACGGCGTCAAAGTTTTCGAGCGCAAACCCGACCGGATCCATCTTGACGTGGCAACTGGCGCAAACGGGGTCCGCTATATGCTGCTCGAACATCTGGCGCATCGTCATACCCTCGGTATCCTTGCTGGGCTCGGGCAAGGGCGGAATGCCGCCTGGGGGCGGGGGCGGGGGCGATCCAAGGAGGTTTTCAAGGACCCACTTGCCCCGCTTCACCGGGGAGGTCCGGGTCGCGTAGGAGGTCACCGTCCAAATGCTGGCTTGACCCATCAAGCCGCCACGGTTCGGGTCATCCGATTCCCACCGGCGGAAGTGACTTCCGGAAACGCCTGGAATCCCATAATGTTCGGCAAGCCGCTCGTTGAGGTAGGTGTAGTTCGCCGACAGCAGTTCGGGCACGCCCCGGTCTTCGCGAAGTTGGCTTGCAAAGAATAGCTCCGTCTCGCGCCGCATGGCGATGCGCAATTCACCGTCGAATTCGGGGAAAGCCTTCGTATCGGGATTAACGGCTTCCATATTTCGTAGATAGAGCCATTGGCTAGCGAAGTTATCCACCAACGATTCCGAGCGCGCATGGGCCAACATGCGTTGCACCTGGCCCTCGAGGACGCCTGGATCGCGCAGTTCGCCGCGCTCGGCAATGCCAAGGAGTTCCTCGTCGGGGGGGCTGCTCCAAAGGAAAAACGACAGGCGCGAGGCCAACTCGAGATTGCTCAACGTATAGGCTTCGCCCAGAGCGATGTCCGCCGGTTGCGCTTCGACACGGAACAGAAATTCAGGATCGACGAGAATGAATTCGAGCGCGAACAGGATGCCCATCTCGAAACCGCCTTCGCTGTGGCCGTTCTTATAGAAGCTTAGAAGCGTTTCGATATCGCCTGCGTTAATCGGACGGCGGTAGGCTTTACGGGCGAGTTTCGAGAGGATCTCCTTCGCCACTCTCGTCTCGTCTTCGGGGCCGTCGGGGTAGCTCGTGAAAATCTTCTTACGACTCTGGGCGTCGTGTCCGATGCTGGTTACGTTATAGGGGCCCTCGATCTGTAATTGGCTGACGCTGGGTTCCTCCCGATCAAGCGCGTGAAAATTGTAGAAGACCGGGTAGTGCTCGGGACGATCCCCTTCGTAGGCCAACGTTCGTTTCAAAAACTCCGCCGTGAGCGTTCGCGTTCCAGCCTTGGCGGTGATACGCGCCTTGAAAGTTCGCACCCGTCGGTAATCTGCAAGAAACTCGTCAAGATCTTCCTCTTCCTCGGCGGAATACTGCTTGATCTTCAGGGCGTTCTTTTCGCCCCAGCGGAAAATATGATCCTGCGGCAGCGTGATGTTGAACTTCTCTTTCCATTCACCATCAACGCGGATGAACAGTTCTTCGTCCGCCGTGCTGCGCTGGTTACGATCCCGAGAGGCTTCGGGACTGGGCGATTCGACGTCCACCTTGACAATGTATTCCCCGTCAGCCGGGAAATGATGGCGCACCGATAGGCCACCCCGCGACCCGAACGAAAAATCCTCGCCCATCCGGTCCATCTGCAACTGATAGCTTGGTGCTGCGTAGCGGTGGTTCGTGGGGCGCGCGTTGAGGTCGCCGATGGCCATGCGGCTGATCTTCGACGCCGCGAACATGTAGCGCTCCATCATCATGGGCGTCAACGTCAGGGAATCCGCTATGTTGTCAAAACCAAAATCCGATCCATCCGCCGAAACAAATAGAGAGGCGTCGATCTCCAGGCCCAAAAGATCCCGAATAGCATTGGCGTATTCCGTCCGATTTAGACGATGGACCGCGGGATGCCCTGGATTCGGCGAGGCGACCGCCGCCGTGTCCAGTGTCGTCACCAGATGGGAAAGCAGCGCGCGATGCGCTCCCTTCGAAGGCTGAGGCTTGTCCGCCGGAGGCATCTCCTCCACAGTCAATTTATGGATGACCTTTTCCCATAACGCGCCGTCCTCCAGCACCTGCGACACGTCAACATTGTCGAGTCGAAAACTGGCCGTGTTCAGCTCTTCGTTGTGGCAGGTCACGCAGTACCGATCAATCAGACGCTGCAAACTGGCCGTCTGGGCAGACGAATCACTTGAGGCCCCTTCCTCCTCCGTTGCGAGCCCGATTCCTCCCACGCACAGGGAAACAGACATGGCGATTGTCAATCCAACGGGTAGGGCAAAATATCTTGACCGGGCTTTCTTCATCGCGCACCTCGCAGCTAAATTCCTTGGGTAGTGTTATTTGATTCGAAGCTTATCCTGCGCCTCGACCTGAACGCTCATTTCCAAAAGCAGACGCGCCACCGGCGGACGTTCTCCCTCCGCGTGGGCCTGCCCCAATTCATCCGCGTTGTAACGCGCCACGTCTATGGGTGTTGCGCCACGCTCATTCTTTGCCTTGATATCCGCGCCGCTGTGCACCAGAAAGCGGGCCACTTCAACCGCGCCGAGTTTCGCCGCCTCGTGCAACGCCGTATTGCCACGACCGTTCGTCGCGTTGACATCCGCGCCCAACTCCAACGCCGCCTTTGCCGCTTCCAAGGATTCCTCTTCCGTCACACGGTTAATCCAAACGATCCGGCTCGCGCCCACCGCAAGCATCAACGTCGTTAAATCGTTATCCGGACGCGCGGAAAAATCCGCGCCGCGCTCGACAAGAAGGCGCATGACATCCGCCGCACCCGCGTACGCCGCCAGCGCCAATGGGCGTGAGTTCTTCGCCGGGAGCGCGATAGTGTAGCCCCAAACCTTGGGGTTCGTTTTGAGCACTGCGTTCGGATCCGCGCCATGATCCAATAGCGCCTTAACCATTTCAAACTTACCTTCCTGCACGCCCCGCAATGAATGCCACTCATGGCCCTTTGGGGCCCTCATGCCATTTCTGCCGGTCAATTCTGTGTCCCAGGTTCCTGTGGCCCAGTGCAGCGGCGTATACCCTGGCTTATCGGCATTCGCGTCCGCGCCTCGCTCCAATAGAAGCTGCGTAACCTCCAAATGGCCGCGCCTGACCGCCACATGCAATGCGCTCAGGTCGTCCTTCGATATCGCATTGACATCGACGCCCGCGTCCAAGAACAGTGTCGCGGCTTCCACATTGTTGTGGCGGGCGGCAAAAAATAACGGAGTAAACCCGAGCGTCGTCGTCGCGTCTACGTCCGCGCCCTTTTCCACTAGACGACGAACCACGTCCTCCCGTTTTCGATCCAGCGCCCACATGAGGGCCGTCTGTTGGCGGACCGGTTCTTTCGCGTTTACGTCTGCGCCATGCGCCAGCAGGGCGTTTACCGTGCCCAGATCGCCCACAAACGCGGCGCGCATCAGAGACGTTTCGCCGGTCCTCAGTGTCGCGTTCGAATCGGCACCCGCGTTCAAGAGCACCTCCGCCACCGACGTGCTCCCGTTCTCGCAAGCCAACGAGAGGGGCATCACCCCAATGTCGGTCACAGTGTTTACATTGGCACCCGCCTGAATAAGCAGATTGACCATCTCGAAATCATCGCGATGAACCGCCCAATGGAGGGCCGTCGCGCCGTTTATCTGAGGCTCGTTCACATCCACATTGCGTGCAATCAACTCGCGCGCGGCGACGCTGTCCCGGTCTTTGACCGCCGCGATCAAGAGCTGATCGCCACGGGCTACACCCATCGTAGAAACCAAAAACAAAAACAGTAGCATCCATCGAACTTGTTTCATCATGTCGGCGCGTCTCATCATCTTTGACCTTCCATCACTTAAAGTCCTAAGCCTGTTCGCTCCCATTGACACAAGAAGGACTGGGACAATTTTGTTATTAAGCAAAAAACCTCGACCCTGAGAGTGGCGCTCCAAAATTTGGGTCGCTTAGCTTTCCCTCAGACGCACGATATCGATTTCCTGAGGGTCCGCAACCATCATATCATTGTTTATATCCACCCAGGCATCCTTTCCAGCCTACTCGTGGCCGCTCCGGCGGGCTTTCAACAAGTATAGAGGCGCAATAGCGGGGCAGGATGCGAAGCTGCGACCCCATTTTATTTTCCAACTGGACGTTGAGCGATCGATAAGACTTTTCTCTTTTTTCGGTTATTTCGCTTTTTTCGGCTGCCCCCGAATGATAGCCAGACTCAATAATGAGTTGGTTGGCGTTCTCGACGAGCAATTCTCTTGCCGAACGATGCCGCTACGCGCTTCCGTCGACACTATGCGCTACATTCAGCCATGTGTGTACATGCGGTGACCCGCGAAAATACCAGATGAACGCGGGCCCCTCGATACGCCATCGATCCCAGATTTCATCTTGGCCCAGGTCGCCGTCCTTGTAGAAAGACATGTGCAGGCTATCGATACCGCCGTTCTTTCGAAGACACTCTATCACCTCATCCACGTCGCTCTGCCGGAACATGGCCAGAAGACCCTTCAGGGCACCCTCAAGGTGTTCCTTTTGATCACCGGATAATTCATGCCCCGGTATTCCAGGTAAGGGCACATCGCTTCCCTCGAAGAAAACCGTAAAAC
>JAPYPO010000820.1 GCA_029937645.1 Candidatus Hydrogenedentota bacterium | reverse complement strand
GTCGTGGGGCACGTAAGGCCATACCGCCTACGAAAGACCGCCGAGGGCGGCGGTCCCACATTTATACACTTGGCCGAAAAGCAGCCGAGAGATCACGAGAGCAGGACTGTACGTGCAGCGTGCTCCAAACGCTTCTGGGAAGGGGTTTGGGGGGAACCGTTTTTCGACAACGGTTTCCACAAGCGATACCAGGAAGCGCAATATTTAGGCGGGTGTAATTTTTCCCAGCACGACGCGCTTGGATGCGCCGGTGGCGGCGGGGACGTTTGCGCGGGTGTTGCAGATGGTTTCGTTTCCCAGGATGGCGAAGGCGATGGCTTCGCGCGAATCGCATGGGATTTGGTATCGCTCACTCCGCCGGACCTTTACGCCTTCGAAACCCAGATTGAGCCGTTCCATCAGCGTTCGGTTGTGGGCGCCGCCGCCGCTGACGATGAGGCGAAGGATTTCGTGTTGCGGCTTCACGAAGCGCGTGTAGGCCCGCACGATGCTGAAGGCGACCGCTGCGGTTACCGTCGCGATGAGGTCTTCGTAGCTATGGTCGCGGCGGCCATTGAGGGCGGCTTTCAGGTACACCTCCGCGCCGAAATCTTCACGACCGGTACTCTTGGGCGGCACCTTTACGAAAAAAGGATGGTCAAGTAAGTAATCCAGGAACTCGTCGATGACAACGCCATCTGCGGCGGCCTCCCCGTGGTTGTCCATATGCCGCGCGCCATTCGTCAGTTGCCGCACCGCCCCATCGATGGCCATGTTGCACGGCCCCGTGTCGAAAGCGATTACCCGGTCGAACTCCGGCGTGACAACCGTCATGTTCGCGATGCCGCCCAGGTTCAGGCACGCCGTGGTCCGGTCTTCCCGGTGGAACATCACCCAGTCCGCGTAGGGCACGAGCGGAGCGCCCTGCCCACCCACGGCCATATCCCGCGTCCGGAAATCGGAGACGACCGGCAAACCGCAGCGTTCTGCGATAATGGAGGGCTCGCCGATTTGGAGTGTGCCGTATGGCTGCGAACCTTCCGGGGGCATATGGGCGACGGTATGGCC
>JAPYPO010000353.1 GCA_029937645.1 Candidatus Hydrogenedentota bacterium | reverse complement strand
CTTCGCTTCGCTCAGGATGACAGAACGGATCTATGATTCTGGAATTGCATCCTTTCTGAAACAGGGACTAAAAAGTTCTGCACTTGTTTAGGCGGCCAAGGGGTTAAGCTGTTGTATAGTGGCGCGTTGAGCGAGGACTATCACCGTGCAGACTCGGCGTCCCCTTACGGGACCTCAATACCAGATCGACGCCTCTTAGCGACTTTGCGTGAGCACTCTTTTGGTTGTGGCTATGCCGCGCTGGGCTAAGCAATAGAACGCATACAGCGAAATGCAAGACCACCCCGTGTTACCTATCCCGGAAATGCGCGACGAACCAGCAGAAATGACCTCAGCGCGGCCCTCAAACCCGCTACACCACTTTCGCCGACCGGTATTCCTTAGGCCGAATGCCGTGCTTGTTCACCCGCAGCCCCATGACGCGCTCAGAGACCCCGAGTTTCTCTGCCGCCTTCGTCTTGTTGCCGCGCGTACTCTTGAGCGCTTCGATGATCATCTCCTTTTCGACGCGGTCGATGGTGCCGTCGAGCGTTCCCCGCATCACAGTGTTACTGGCTTCGGCAGTCTGGAGGGTCGGCGGCAAATGGTGGCCGTGGAGCACGTCGTCTGTGCTCAAGAGGATCGCGCGCTCGATGCTGTTTTCCAGCTCTCGCACATTGCCCGGCCAGTGATAGCTGGTCAGCATGTCGATCGCAGGCGTAGATATACGCCGCACGTCTTTACCGTTTTCCTTGTCGTATTTCTCCACAAAATGGTTCGCCAATTCCAGGATATCGGTGCGCCGTTGGCGGAGCGGCGGAATGTGAATGGGGAAAACGTTGAGCCGGTAGTACAGATCCTGGCGGAACTCGTTTTTCTCGATCTGTTCTTCGAGGTTTCGATTGGTCGCCGCGACGACGCGCACATTCGCCGTGATCGTTTCGGTTCCACCCACCCGCTCGAATTCCTTCTCCTGTAAAATACGAAGCATACGTATTTGCGTGTGGGGCGAGAGATCCCCTATCTCGTCCAAGAAAATGGTCCCATTGTGCGCCATTTCGAAGCGGCCTTTCCGCTGAGTCGTCGCCCCGGTAAAGGCGCCTTTCTCGTGGCCAAAGAGTTCGCTCTCGATGATCGATTCGGGCAGCGCGGCGCAGTTGACGCGAACGAAGGGCTGCTTGGAACGCTGGCTGTTATAGTGGATAGCGTTGGCGACGAGTTCCTTGCCCACACCACTTTCTCCAAGAATCAGCACCGTGGCTTCGCTCCCCGCGACTTGGCCGATCAGATCGAAAACGGATTGCATGACGTTGGAGCGGCCGATGATATTTGCCGGGCGGAACCGGTCGCGGAGTTCTTCTTGAAGGCGCGTATTTTCGTCAAGAAGCAGCTGGCGATCGCGCTGGGCATCCTGCCGAAGTTTCATGGCCTGGGATATCATCGACGCGATAATGGACAGCAGACGGAGATCCTCTTCGAGCGACACGGCCGCAGAGAATAACGTATCCACGCTGAGGGCCCCCAGCGTCTCGTTTCCCATCTTGATGGGTACGCAGAGAAATGAGATGTCCTCTTTGCTGAGATCTTCGCGCGCCTTGGTGCGGTTCAGGAAGAGGGGTTCTTCGGAAATTTTGGGGACCATCATGGCGCGGCCCGACTGCACCACCCGCCCCGTGATGCCTTCTCCCAGAGAATAGCGGCCTCGGGAGCGCTGGCCACTAGAAAGCCCGTGGGCCGCCTCGATAACCAACTCGCCACTCTCCTGGTCAAGCAGCGTGATCGTTCCGCGAACCATTCCGGTGTGCTTTGCGATGGTCTTAAGCACCGGGCCCACCACGTCGCGCAAATCCATACTCTGATCAAGGATTTGGCTGATATCAAAGAGGAGCGCGAGTTCAGATACTTCGCTTTTTACTCGGGGTTTGGCCATGTAATTTCCCGGTAACCGCCAAACGTTCGTGAATACAAAATAGTAGATTATTCTTTTCTATACGACATTATTGTAAGAAATTTCAGCCTTGAAGTTCAACCACAATACAGCCAGCGCCTATTCCCAGCAAACCATAGGCCATTGACCATGCTCGCTGCGCTGTGATAGACTTCTGATGCGCGAATATTTTCGGTATTTTCAGGATGCTCAACGGCGACTGGAAGGAGAATGCCATGAGTGATATGGAGACCTACCGGAATTACGCCTCGAAGGTGCATATTTTCCACGGCCTGCAACCGGAGGAAGTGGGGCATATCATCAAGAAGGGCGAGGTTATCCCCTATGCCAGGGGGCAAACCATCTTCCACGAAGGGCAAATCGGCAGTAGCATCTTCATTGTATTCAGTGGGAAAGTGGGCGTCTACCAGCACCAGAAGCTGATCGCCAGATGCCATGTCGGCGACGCCTTTGGCGTTATGTCAGCCCTCACCCATGAACCCCACAGCGGTACGGCGTCAGCCCTGACCTCCACCAATGTTTTCGTGCTCCACGAAAAAGACTTGAACTCGGTCTTGGAAAAGAAGGTCGCCATTCGATTGTTGCTCAACGTAGTCCACGTGCTGAGCAAGCGGCTGCACGACGCAAACCATCGAACCCTCCAATTGTCAGATCGACTAAACGAGCTGCTGCAGAAACAGGATTAAACGGCTCCGTCGGTCTGTGTCGGCTCGTGTTGTCTGTTGGCGCCTGCCACCGCAAACTTGATTTTCCTCACAACTCCTTATAGGGTCCGAGAACCTTAATCGCCCTTCCATGCGTTGAGTGATCGGCGATTCGCCGGTGTATAAACACTTATTGAGAGGACCTCGGACATGACGAACTCCAAGATTCAAACAGCAACTCAAGTATCGATAGGCGCGCGCTTCTTGACTGCAGTCGTGCTGCTCCTGTTGGTCAGCGACGCAACCCAGGCCGCGCAACGCCCGAATATCATCGTGCTCTTCGCCGATGATTTGGGCTACCAGGACATTGGCTGCTACGGCGGCCCAGTGAAGACGCCGACGCTTGACCGTCTCGCCGCGGGCGGCGTTCGTTTTACCGATTTCTACGCCGGGTCCGCCGTCTGCGGTCCGTCGCGCGCGGTATTAATCACGGGACGCCATCATGCGCGCGGGGGAATCTACGGCAACGTGATTTTCGACGACTCCCAGAGCGGGCATTTACTTACGCGCGAGGTCACGCTGCCTGAGCACCTCAGGAGTAATGGATCTTCCACAGCCCATTTCGGGAAGTGGCATATGGGAATGCCCACGCGAACACGCAAGAAGCCAACGCCTGCGGAGCATGGCTTCGATTACTGGTTTGGCATGAACAGCGGGGCTCACCCGAGCCACAAGAACCCAGAAAACTTCCAGCGCAATGGCGTGCGGGTCGGAACGATCGAAGGCTATTCCTGTCAGATTCTCGTGGACGAAGCGATAACGTGGCTCGACGAAGAGCGCAATCCCGACGCCCCGTTCTTTCTCAACTTTTGGTTCCACGAACCCCACGACCGTGTCGCGGCACCGGACGAAATCGTATCCCAGTACGGCGCGTTAGACGATCCGGGCGCGATCTATTCCGGCACAATCGACAACACAGATCGCGCTATCGCCCGCTTGCTCGACAAGTTAAAGGAAGTCGATTCGCTCGAGAACACCTTGATCGTTTATGCATCCGACAACGGCAGCTATCGTGATGATCGCAATGGCGGACTTCGCGGCAGGAAGGCGTCCCTCTACGAAGGCGGCATCCGCGTGCCCGGCATCTTCTACTGGCCCGGCACCATCGATGCGGGCCGCGTAGAAAACGAACCCGCCGGCGTAGTCGATCTGTTGCCGACAGTTTGCGGCCTACTCGGAATCGACAAACCCCAGGGGGTCCATCTCGATGGTTCCGATATCTCCCCCTTGCTGAGGGGGCGCGCCAACCAGTTTACGCGGCACCAACCCCTCTTCTGGCTGATGCCAATGTCAAGGGCTCCCCTCGCCATCCGGGACGGAAAATACTCCTTGATAGGCTTCCGCGATTTCGAGTTTCCAAAGGACGCGGCGGCAATCACGGATATAGAGGATCAAATCGCCGGAGTCTTGAGAGAGGCGAATAGCCCTGAACTGGGGCCCTGGGTCAACCGCACCGACTATTTCTACCAGGTCTTCAGGAATCAAGACGCCGAAAGGCTCCGCGGCAAATTCATGCGCTTGAACGTATTCCAGGACTCCTGGGCTCCGATCTTGAAGGCTGGCGGCTACCGGGGATTTGAGTTGTACGATCTCTCAACCGATCCAAAGCAGCAGAACAACCTCGCGGCACAACTCCCGGAAGTTACCGCGCGTCTCAAGCAGCAAGCACTCAAAATCGTCGCAAGCATAATGGCCGAAGGGCCCGACAACTGGAATTAGCGCGACGTCCTTTATTAATTTCACAAGACCAAAAAATAAAACGAATTGCCAAAATATTCGTGTGTATTCGCGTCCATTCGTGGTTCAAAAGCGGTCATCGTTGCCGTCGTGCATAACAAGATCGGCATAGAATTGCGCCCCATACAAGGAATCCGAACATGCCGGATAAAAAGATATACACCGAGACGCGAGCGTCTGTGTTTCTATTCAATGGGCCACACCTCTTGACCGGCGCGTTGCTG
>JAPYPO010000352.1 GCA_029937645.1 Candidatus Hydrogenedentota bacterium | reverse complement strand
GGGACGAGCCAGTCTCTGCGCTGATATATCGCAGTTCTCCACAAACACATCCGATACGCTCGTCCGAAAAGTGCTTCACCAGACATCGGATAGCGTCCTCTTGATACATGCAATTCGCGTCAGAGAAAACGACGATGTCGGAGCTTATCTCAGGCCAAGTTTCATTGATGGCTACGTTTTTTCCCCCACGCCCATCCACCCGAAAGTGCGTGATTCCTTGCCCCGCATAGGAGGCCACAATTCCATCCGTTCCATCCGATGAGCCATCGTCGAGCACGAAGATCTGTAATTTGTTTGAGGGATAATCAAGATTCAAACTGTTCTGGATCTTCTCTTCAATCACGGTCGCTTCATTGTACGCCGATATTAGGAGGGTGACCGAAGGTTCCTGGTCTTCGCTTTCGTTGAAGGTTTTGGCCTTCATGCGTACCAGGACGTATAGAATGGCCGGGAATATGAAATAGGAATAGGCGGGCACCGCGAAGGCGGCGAAAAATAACCCGGCAACAATGCCATCACCGTGTTGTGCCATTTAGTGTACCTCTTGCTGCTTGAGTTAAAACCGACTAGAAACGGCGGAAAAAATGGTATGGCGGCTCGAACTGTTCTCTTTTTTGCAAGACGAGAAGGTTCGCTTGTACTAGATACGACAGGCCTTTCAATGGATGGAATTGGAGTGTTTGTTTTCCGCAGCTTAGGATTCGACTCCACTGAGAACGTTTTGCTGGCCCTCGGAGTCGGCTGTATCTCCTGTGGGTGGCGAGGTAACGTGCAACCTTTTGTTTGCTCGGCATCGGCAAGTCATGCATCATGAGAATGCCGCCAGGTCTAAGCAACTTGTCGGCAAAAAAAGCGTCGAGCATTGTGTAGTCGAAGGTGTGCCAACCATCAATAAATACCATGTCCGCTTCTACTTCCCGTTCAATTAGTTTGGGAAGCATCAAGTGCCCTGGACCTTCCATCAGTTCGAACAAGTGTTCTAGGCCGCAGCGCTGAAGGCCGGCAATGGCGGCCCCTTTGTATTCAGAGGTTTGATTCGGATCAATCCCAATATGCTTGCATTTAGCCCCCGTCTTTTCTAATTCGTTTAGCGCGCTGCAAATGGTGACGGCAGATCCGCCGTGGGCTACCCCTGTTTCGATGCAGGTGTGTAGATTTTTATCTTTGATAATATGGCGCATGAAGTCGGATTCGGATTGTGTTATCGAATCGGTAATCTCCATTGTTTCGCCTGACAGGGAACGCGCTTGTTTTTCTATGAACATTTCTCGTAAGACTGCACTGGGCTCCATGAGGTCTTTTGTGTGGAGATTTTGATGAATATTCAAATCACTTGGGTTGTCGTCCATTGGCTGCACTTCCTTAAATTGAAGGCGTTTCATTTCGATAAAGTAGAATCGAGATGCGAATCAGATTATCAGCGTAAAATGAATCTGAGGCTGCCCTGTGTATTGGAGCGATACGGTGGGCGATGGCATTCTCAATCTTACCCACATGCCCCAGGCTTTGGAAACGGGTGAATAGTTCAAAGCGGTCTGAAGCCTCTGGATTGTTTAGGTTGGGTGTGTTGGAGAACGGATGCGAAAATCATAACAGAGTTCGATTGTCCTGATGAAGGGCGAATTGGAGATTAAGGCATTTGCAATAACGCTATAAGTCACGTACTGTTGTCATCGCGTTTCTCGCGCAATTCGTTGCAGTAGGAAATGGAAAGACTCGAAGAGCTTAGAGTTGCGGACTAAACAAAAAAACAAGGAATACAATGAACAAGACAAGGTGCACGAATCGATTGGGAACGGTTGCGCTGGTGGGCGTGGTCCTGGGAGCGGGTATTCTGTTTACTGGATGCGCCAATGCACCGGAAGGCGAGGGCAAACCTGTTTCGAAAGTTGAGACAAAAGCGCCACCTGCCGGGGCGGTTTCAACGGATGAAGCTCCTGCGATTCTTGAAGAAGTTGAAGCATCCGAGGATTTGTTTACGCTGCACGACTTAGAAGAAGCATACGAGAAAAACGAGAAAAAGTCGGATAAGGTTATCGATGCCTTGGCGAAACAGCGGGACAAGCTGGTTGCGAAACATGAACGCCAATCGGCAATCGACGACTACCTGGATTTTGTCACTTTTGAATTCAAGAAGATCGAGGGTGAAAAACACCTGTTGCGCTGGTATTTCATAGTCAAAGCCGATAATACGACTGCGTGGACATTCAATCCAACCCTGAGAGTCGATCCGTCCCACGTTAATTATCTTCCTGAAGATAGACGGAAGAATGGAGCCCTCTCTAAGGCCATACATCCCGCCGCCACACATATTGCCAGTTGGAAGAATGGCGAACACAAGGTACTGAGTCTCAATGTTGACCTCAATGAAATCCCTTACGACATTTCCTCGCAGTTTTACCAGTATTTCAAAGACAAGCCTATGATTCGCACCAAGCCGATTCGCCACGGTTGGCATGTGGACCTAGAAGAGTAGGGGCCAAACAGCCGCAAGTTTTGCCGGTACTTGTATGCGAGAGAATATGGAGAGATAGTGAGAAGAGGCTTGCAAGATGCGGGTGTGACATTGGGTGGCCGTGTCGGCGCGTTGTTCGCCGGTGTGGCCACGCAAAGCGTGTTGGCCTATAGCCTAAAAGCAGAAGGGTTTGGATCCCTGGCGCTGTGTATGCTTTTTGCTATGGTATTGGTCTTGCTCTTCTCTGTTGGCTCCGATGTCGGTGCGCTTTATTTCGTCTCCTCCAAGAAATTCAGCATATCGGAAGGCCTTTTTTACACCGTAGTTTTCGGCACAATCAGCTCTATATTGGCGATGATTGCCGGGTGGGGCTTACTCCAATTGCCCATATCGTTTTTCTCGAAGGCACCGCACGAAGCCTTCCTGTTATCGCTTCTGTTGATTCCAGTGTCGTTGTTCGACGCGGTTTTTCATCGGCTGTTGACTGCAGTACAGCTGTTCAAACATTTCGGCGCGATAACCGTTTTTCGCTCCGTATTGCGCCTCCTGCTGACCCTCGCTTTCGTTCCTGGGGCGGGATGGGGCATTCGAGGTGCGCTTCTAGCCTCCATCATCACAGCAGGGACAGTCATTCTTGTGACTGGCGTCGTTTTTTTTCGCCGATTTGACATCGTGCCGGTCAAACCTTCGCTCCACAAACTTACCGCTATGTTATCCTACGGGACGCGGTATTACGTTGGGAAGATAAGCAACATGGCCAAGGGGCAGATAGGCATTATTATCCTCGCCTTTTTCGCGACACGAGCAGAAATCGGCTGGTTCGCCATCGCGACACGACTGGTGAACCTCGTCGAAATGATCCCCGAATCTCTGACAGTTGTTCTGTTTCCTCGCGTGGCTAACGACAAACAAGGCCGGAAAGATCTCGTAGCGCGGACCGCGCGATTGGTCATACTGGTTTGTGGATTCATCTTCCTAATCCTCGCAGTTTTTGCAACGCCCATTGTGCGCATATTATTCTCTCCTGAACTCCTGCCCGCCGTGCCTTTGATTCGAATTCTCGCCATGGGCGCTGTTATTTATTGCATGGCCAAGATCTATCTCAGCTACCTGGTGGCCACGAAACATCCTGGCAAAGCATCGATTGTCGTACTGATCGGCGTGGCCGTGAATATCGCGCTTCTCTGGTTGTTATTACCAAAAATAGGCATCGCCGCGGCTGCATGGGCGATGTCGGCCAACTATCTCGTCAGTTCCTCCATTATCATTTTGCTCTTCAGCCATCTTAGCGGATTGTCGTTGCGCGGGATGTTCTCATTCTCCCGAAACGATTGGGCTGCGTTGGGTCATGGGCTGGGTCGATTTACGACACGCACCCGTTATTCCGAAGATGGAGGCCGGTCATCGTGAAGGCAGTTTTTGTTGGCGGCTGTCCCAGGAGCGGAACCACAATGCTCGCCTCCATGTTGGGTTCGCACACCGCCATGCTTGCTGTGCCGGAATCTCAGTTCAAGGTCAACTTTTTGCACGGCGTTGAGGGGGAATTCTCTATCGATTCTGTTTCTCAGGCGCTCTCTATGGTTCGGAGCGATCTCACTTTTAAATCATGGGGGTTGGATTCCGTCATCTCTCAGGCCTCCGCGAAGGATTTCGACGGTTCCTATCACCAGTTCGTCGAATACTTCGTGGCGCAGTATGCCGCGCAGAACGTCGAATCGAAGTTTGACTATTGGGTCGATCACACTCCATCAAATATCGATCACGCCCATTTCCTTCTGACACAATTTCCCGATTCGAAAATGCTTCATATTGTCCGTGATGGTCGCGCAATCGCCGCTTCGGTGCTTCCCCTAGATTGGGGGCCGTTTACCGTTAAGCGTGCGGCCGACGTGTGGCGATTGCACCTTGCCTCGGGCTTGGCTGCACAACTGTCCTCCTTCGGTGATCGCGTTCTCATGGTCAGATATGAGGGCATCGTTCGAGAGCCAAGTCGCGTTTTGAAGGAGATTTCCGACTTCATCGGGGTACGGTACGAAGAGGGCATGGAGCTGGGGAAAGGGTTTGCCGTGCCCGGTGCCAGCAAACACCAGCATTCGCTGGTTAGCTCCATACCGAATCCCGAGCGCATCGACGCCTGGCGA
>JAPYPO010000351.1 GCA_029937645.1 Candidatus Hydrogenedentota bacterium | reverse complement strand
ATCGATGCCGGCGGATCTCAAGATGACTCTTCCAAATGGGAAATCCGGGCTTGAGAGAGAAGATGATAGCAGAAGACCTGTGCGCTCTTGAAGGTCTTCGACGCTGGTGGCTCGCGGGGGAGCTGGAAAGACGTGGTGCCATCGCGTAAGCTGTGGTTCTAATTCAAATGGACTAAATTTCCTGGGAGGTTAGGCATGAAGATTCTTGGAACGATTTTGACGGCTATTCTGGTTGCGGCGCTGAGCTCACAAGCGGTGGCGCAGTCGGGCGAAGGCCCTGATCGCAAAGCCCTGTTCGGCGAGCTGCATCTACACACGCAGTGGTCCTTTGACGCGTATTACATGTCCACGAGGCGATCGCCTGACGACGCCTACGAATTTGCCAAGGGTAAGCCGATGAAGCACTCGAACGGGCAGACGTATCAGATTTCGCGACCACTTGATTTCATGGCGGTGACGGATCACGGGATGTTCATGGGTGTATTCGCGATGATTGCCGACCCTGCGCATCCGCTGTCGAATCTGCCCATCAGGGAAAAGGTTGTCAGCGGTGATCTTGCGACAGGCAGCAAAGCCTTCGGCGAAATGATCACCGCGCATCGGAGGGGTACCCCGATGGAAGGCACGGACACGCCCGAAACGAGAAAGGAGGCGTGGGACCATGTCATCGCCTCCGCGAACCGGCACAATGACCCCGGCAACTTCACGGCGTTGATCGCCTACGAATGGACGAGTACGCCGGACGGCCAAAACCTGCACCGCAATGTAATCTTCAAGGGGGACACGGCGCCCCCGATTTTCACGCGCCTTGAATCGAGCGACCCTGAAAACCTGTGGGCCTGGATGGATGGGATTCGTAAGGACGGGCACGATGTGCTCGCGATTCCGCATAACGTGAATCTTTCCGATGGGCGCGCCTTTGAACGCGAAGACAGTTTCGATAATCCGTTCACGCAAGAATATGCGGACACGAGGAATCGGAACGAACCGCTGGTCGAAGTATCTCAGATCAAGGGAACTTCGGAAGCGCACCCCATGCTGAGCCCGAACGACGAATTCGCGGATTTCGGGTTGCACGAACGGTACGTCGCCGTAGCCAAGCCGATTACGAACTTCAGGGGCGGTTATGTCCGGTACGCGTATCGGACGGGACTTGAGATCCAGGACATCGAGGGATTTAACCCCTATCGCTTCGGCCTTATCGCTGCCTCTGACAGCCATTCCGGAATCGTCCCCAGCCAAGAAGACAACTACTCAGGTCCCAGGGGGAACGGTCCCACACCCGAGGATGCTGCACGGCAAAGAATGGGGAGTCTGCGATCCCGCCAGTTCGGCGCGTCGGGGCTTGCCGGCGTCTGGTCGAAGGAGAATACGAGGGAGGGCATATTCGACTCGCTCAGCCGCAAGGAGACGTGGGGCACGACGGGGCCGCGCATCCAAGTCCGGTTCTTTGGTGGCTTCGATATGGCGGAGGTGAATCCCGACGAGGCGGACTGGGTCGAATCGGCTTACGAAAAAGGTGTCCCAATGGGTAGCACACTTAAATCCGGTTCGACCGGCGCGCCTACGTTTGCTCTCTGGGCAATCAAGGATCCCGACAGTGCGAATTTGGACCGGGTTCAGATCGTGAAAGGGTGGTCTTCGGGCGGCGTTAGCCATGAGCAGGTTTATGACGCGCTATGGTCCGAGAATAGGGTAAAGGATCCTAAGACAGGTAAGCTCCCGGCGGTTGGGAACACGGTTGACCTGGAGACGCTCGAATATTCCAACTCGATTGGCGCGGTGGAACTGAAGGGTACTTGGACGGATCCTAAGTTCAGGGCGGATCACAACGCCTTCTACTACGCGCGTGTTCTGGAAATCCCGACGCCCCGCTGGAGCTCCTTCGACGCGAAGCTGCTGGGGATTCCCTTCCCTACGGATGTGCCGAAAACAATCCAGGAACGCGCCTACACGTCTCCGATTCGATACGACCGGCCGTAAGCCATTTTTTTATACGATGAACGGCAAGCCGGTTCAGTCTCAGTGTGTTCGGGCCATGGTGACTAGGGCCGGGGTATAGCCTGATCTAATCTAGAGGAGGTGCTTCTTTTGCGATTCAGAATTCCACTGCTCGCTTGTTTATCATCGTTGTGTATAGTTCAATCCACGTCTGCGGCAGTATGGTTTGTGGATCTGGACAACGCCTCGGGAACGGAAGACGGCACCTCCTGGGTAACCGCGTTCACGGCGATTCAAGCGGCGGTAGATGCGGCTTTTGATGATGGGGGAGGTGAGGTTTGGGTCGCTGTAGGCGAGTACGGAAGCCCAACTCCACAAGGGGACTTACCGACAGTCGAAATGAAAGAAGGCGTGGACATTTTCGGCGGTTTTATGGGTAGTGAAGCCGCCCGAGCTGATCGCGATTGGGAACAACACGTTGTTGTTGTCACTGGGGGTGAGTTTTCAACTTCATCCGTTGTCATCGGAGCCGACAGTGCTGCCTTTGACGGATTCACACTCACCGGGGGGGTTGTTGATTGTGATTCCGGGTTATGTAGTTCTATATTTTACAATGTCTCAGTCTCTCCAACTATTCGCAATTGTACTTTTACCAATAATGTCGGCGTTTTAGAGGGCGGGTTGGTCCTCGATCCCGATGAGTCCGGAATGGGCGTCGCAATCTACAACGAAAATTCACAAGTGACTATATCGAATTGCTTGTTCTTCAGAAATGACCTCGAATCTGCCTTTTTCAATCCGGAATTAGAGATTCCCTCAGCCGTTGTTTTCAACTTAAACTCCTCAATAGCCATCAACAACTGCATTTTCTCAGAAAACCAGGGAACCTCGATTTTCAGCATCAATACTTTGTTGACCGCGTCAAACTGTACCTTTGCGGGAAACCTCCTTAGCTCGGATCTTGGACCCGATTTTCCGACGTACACTCTTGTCGCCGAATCGAATTCTCGATTCGACATAACGAACTCGATAATCTTCGAAATTTTCGATACACCGATCGCAGAAAGCAGACTTGAAAGGGGTTCCCAGACAGAGGGTTCCTTTCGCGTCTTCGATCAGGTCACCGCGTCTGCCGCGTATGATATCGATTACAGTAATATTACCGGTGGTTTCGAAGGAGTTGGAAATATTGACTCGGATCCGCTCTTTGCGGGTTTCGTGAGACCAGTTAGCATATTCTCGGCAACTCTCTTCGGCAGGAATCCCAGAACGTCTATCTTCAGCAGGGATCCCAGAACGTCTATGTTTAATCTGAGAGTCGCGTCACCATGCATCGACGCAGGTGTAACTGCTGCTGACGTATTGTTCGACGTTTCGGGTCTTCCTAGACCTCAAGGCCTGGCCTATGACATGGGAGCCTACGAGTTTCAGGACGAAGACGGCGATGGTATGGCGGATAATTGGGAGCTGCATCATGGCTTCGACCCCACGGACGTGTCTGATTCCTCCATTGATTCCGACAACGACGGGCTAAGCAATCTAAGCGAATATGAAATTGCCACGGACCCTCTTGATGGTAAGGACCCTCGGTTTCAAGTGTTCGTATCGGTCTCCGGGGATGACGAGTCAGGAGATGGAACTGAAGAGGCTCCCTGGAGAACTATTGGATTTGTCATGGATCAGGCGGTTAGCCAACCCAGTAATTGGCCTGACACGATAATCAATGTTTCTCCCGGAACTTTTCAAGAACAGATATTATTCGCCCCCAATGTGACGGTCAAGGGTTCAGGCGAAACTACCATCGTCGAATACTTTGACCCCGCCGCATCAGAGCATGTCATAGTGGTAGGAGCCGAGAATTCGAGCTTGCGCGATTGTACGGTTAGACTTCCCGAGACTACGACGGATATTACAACTCAGATCCGTATCGAAGACGTATCTATGGAAGTTTCGAACGTGACCATCGATGGGGGCGGGAATCTCACCTCGTTTGGTATATTCATCACCGGACCTAATTCCTCCGGGTCACGCATCGTCGGTTCGACGATTAAGAATCTCCAGTTCGGCGTTCAGGCCGTCGACACCGCCGCGAATCTATCCAGAAATACTTTTGAGAACATCGAGACATTGGCGGTATTTGTGAAAGGCCCTGAGCAAAGGAAGCAAGACGATTCGACACCTCTCCTTGGTGATTCTGGCGACATAGCAACGTCAGGCTTCAATCGCTTCCGAAACATCAAGGGGTTATTCGTACAGAACGATAATCCGGAACTTACCGTCGCCGAAGTGAATGACTGGGGAGTCTATACCAAGGATGAGATCGAGACTGGTATCACGGGAAGCGTGGACATTCTTCCCTTTCTCGACAAGGCTTTAGTCTCCGAATCCCTTGTGGTGCAAGTGTTAGACCAACGTACGCAGCAGCCAATCTCCGCGATGAATAATCCGCGAGTTTCCATCGATAAACCTAATGTCTTCCAATTGGTCAGTGAAACCAGCGGCCTCGCGTTCTTCGTGCCGCTTGAAGCGGGAACCTTTCGAGTCACGGCTACCGCCGACGGATATAAGGAAGGAATATTGGAGAATGTGGTGGTGCGGGCTGGAAAATTTGAGGCTGTAGGCATCTCAACCCGGATTTCCCATTTGGAAGAGTCATCTTGAGATCCGCCGGCATCGA
>JAPYPO010000350.1 GCA_029937645.1 Candidatus Hydrogenedentota bacterium | reverse complement strand
TCGGAATTGACTACAACCTGGTCGAGGTTGTAGTACTCCTCCGGCATCACGGGCTGTATTTCCTTACCATCCAAGGTTGTTCGATATAGACGGTAGTAATGCCAAAGCTCTCTTGCTATTGGGGAATTGTGACCGTACCAGCGAGCGCGCCAAAACAGAATCTCGTCGGAACCTTTGAGGAGCAATGGGTAGGTCTCGCGACCCTCAGACGACGTAATCTGTGTCACGTTCTTGTCGTTTAGCGAGAGGCTGTGCAAATGGTTATCGCCTTCAAAAACGACATGCGTTCCTGAATGATTGACTTTTGGTCGATAATCGCCGAAGGGCGTTGACGTGAGCCGCTCAGGTTCTTGTTCATCTATTCGCAGCAAGTAGATATCCGCGAATTTTCTCTTATTGCGGCCCTCCCCGACAGCGGATGAGAAAACTACATAATCACCATCGGGCGAGAACGATGGGTAAAAATCATACCGCTTACCCGTCGTCAACTGTCGATGAGTCTTCCCGTCAGACGAGATAAGATACAGGTGCTGATAGAGCCCTTGCTTCACTGTTGCGACGATATATTCGCCCGAAGGAGAAAAGGTCGCCTCTAGAATGTTCTCCGAAATTGCTCGTGGAGCCGTAACATGATCAACCACGGCGAAGGGGACATTCACAACTGCACAGCTCGCGACCAAGGGCGCGATCACGATAATTAGCAACCGCAAAATACGGATATCCACGGGCGATCCCCTCACTTCTAGTTGTCGACCCACCCTGACCAGGGTCTTCACCCCGGTTCGCTGAACACTGAAGTGTCAAGGGCGCGAAGGCCCGACTTGTTCTTCAGTATTTCGTAGGTGAGGAAGGGCTTGCAGTGCCGCTCGAAGGCTTCCGGCCCGCGGCTATGCCCGCGCCAACTCCATCGGCGTCATGCCCATCTTTTCGAGTAACGCCTTGTCGTGATCCTCGCCGGGGTTCGGTGTGGTCAAGAGCTTCTCGCCGGTAAAGATCGAATTTGCGCCGGCCATGAAACACAGCGCCTGCAACTCCTGCGACATCCCCGTCCGGCCTGCCGCGAACCGCACGACACTCCCCGGCATGGCGATCCGCGCCGTCGCGACCATCCGGACCATCTCGAAGGGATCCACGGGCGGCAAATCAGCCATGGGCGTTCCGGGAACCGGGACGAGCAGGTTGATGGGCACGCTCTCCGGGTGAGGATCGTGCGACGCCAAGACCTCCAGCATCTTCATCCTATCCCGGATGCTCTCCCCCATCCCTAAGATTCCACCCGTGCATAACGTGGTGCCTGCATCTCGAACACGTTGAAGCGTCTGAAGCCGCTCGTCATAGGTCCGCGTCGTCACCACCTGATCGTAAAATTCGGGGCTTGTATCAAGATTGTGATTGTAAGCCGTTAGTCCCGCGTCGGCCAATTGCTCCGCCTGGTCTTGCGTCAGCATACCCAGCGTGCAGCATACCTCTAGGTCAAGCGCGCTCACGCCACGCACCATATCAAGCACACGGTCGAACTGCTCATTCTGTGGCGCGTCCCGCCACGATGCGCCCATGCAGAACCGGGTCGACCCATTTTTCTTCGCGCAGACTGCCGCCTCCAACACCTTGTCCACATCCATCAAGGATTCCGCTTCGACGCCCGCATCGTAATGCGCGCTTTGCGGACAGTAGCCGCAATTCTCGGGGCATGCCCCTGTTTTGATGCTCAACAGGGTGCAGAGCTGCACCTTTTCGGAATCGTGATACTGCCGATGTTCCGTTTGCGCCCGGTAAAGAAGATCGTTGAGGGGCGTATCGTGGATCGCCCGAAGCTCATCCACCGACCAGTCGTGGCGGAAGCTTGGGGTAGCGTCATCTGAATGCATAGGGTATTCCTTTAACAAGCGGGAAATGGAGTAGCCAATGAGGCGGCCGAAAGGCTGTACACTCTCCTATAGGGTACGATTAAGTGCGCGCTGATTGCAACCAAGTTTGCGCGTTGTGTTGGTATCAGACACCCATATGGTCCATCATATACGACTCGGCCCGGTTCGCAGTTGAATCGGGCGTGCCCGTGAAGGACCCTCCGGCATGAGCGCCAAAATAACCATGCGTTCCATGAAACTGACCGGCATCCGCCAAATGGAAATGCATGAGGTGCCGCGTCCGGAACCGACTCAGACACACGACATGCTCGTTAAGATCGCCTGCGTCGGCGTGTGCGGATCCGACGTCCATTACTACAAGACTGGCCGCATCGGAGATCAGGTGGTCGAGTATCCCTTCGCAGTGGGTCATGAATGTGCCGGAACCGTCTCGGCCATTGGCTCCGCGGTCACACAATTCCAGGAGGGCGATCCCGTCGCGATTGACCCGGCCATGCCCTGTGGCACCTGCGGCCAATGTGCCCAGGGACGTTCCCACACCTGCCAAAACTTGCGCTTCCTCGGTTGCCCAGGCCAGGCGGAAGGCAGTCTATCCGAATTCATCGTCATGCCGGAAGGTTCATGTTTCCCACTACGAGGCCCCGCTTCCCTCGAGAACGGAGCGTTGAGCGAGCCGGTCGCCATCGGCGTGTACGCCTGTCAATTGGCGGGCAATCTGCAAGGCAAACGCATCGGTATTCTTGGCGCGGGTCCCATCGGCCTCAGCGTTCTGCTGCCCGCGCGCGCGGCGGGCGTTGATCGCGTATACATGACGGACAAAATTCCCGAACGCCTGCGCGTCGCGAGACATTGCGGAGCCGATTGGGCCGAAAACCCGGATGGGGAGGATGGGGTCGCAGCGATATCCGGTCTTGAACCTCAACTGCTGGACTATGTCTTCGAGTGCTGCGGCCAACAAGATGCCATTGACCAGGCGTTGCAGATGTTGAAGCCGGGCGGCAAGCTACTCCTCATCGGTATTCCCGAAACGGATCGCCTCTCCTTCGATATCAGCGCCATGCGGCGCAAGGAAATCTGTATCCAGAACGTTCGGCGGCAAAATGAATGCGCCGGCAAGACCATCGAAATGCTCGAAGACGGCATTCTGAAAGCGGATGCCATGGTCACGCATCGTTTCCCCTTTGAACGCACCAAAGAAGCATTTGACCTCGTCACCGACTACGCCGACGGGGTCGTTAAAGCGATGATCACATTCGATTAGCCCCAACATTTGATAGGGTTAGCACCGCGGCTTCAAGACGGTAATGGCAGGCTTTCCAGACACATTTGGCGGTTTACGCCGAAGGCGTTAAATTCCTCAGCCCATCGCGGCAGAGCCGCAACCAAGTTGCTCGAACTGTTATCGAGCAAAAGTCGTCTTTCCTGTCATTGCGAGTCGGGAGGCCTAACAACATATTGGAATGGCCGCGCAGCTCTCGCAACGCTCAAGACTTCGGCAACGCGAAGAGGTAGGGTATGTTGTGTTTCTCAGTAAACTTTGCGAGTTCCACGGCCCCGAGGATTCCAACCGCCGTGCCCAGAAGGAGATGAAAAGCGCCCTGCTCAATGTGGAAGCCCTTCTGGAAGACTATTCGAAACCCCGCTGATAGAATCGAATGGGCCAGATAAATTTCTAGAGATCGCAACCCCCAATTCTCCAGAAACCCGCACGCAGCAAATCTGCTCAGGAGCATGGAAAGTGCAAGGGTACTGGCGACACCAGACAGGACGATGAGGGGTCCGTAGAGAGTGACGGTATCGAGGTCCAACAAAACGGCCGACAGGACCATGGCGTAACCTGCGACCGATGCCAGTGCGAGCACCGGGCCCTTGATATCATCGAGCGTCGACCCCATCACCATGCGTGAACAAACGACCCCACCGCCAAAATACAACCCATACACCCGCACGGAGTAAAGCACCCCCCAGTCTGGAAGGCTCAGCCAATCCGAGGTGCAATAGAATGCCGTCCAAATGAAAAGCATGGCAAGGGCTGGAATCTGCGCCCGTTGCGCGAAAAACTGGATAACCGAAATGAAGAATAGGGTGTAAATAAACCAGAACTGAGCCGGTGGGTCATAGGGTATTTCGAGGAACGTTCGATAGGACACAGGCGAATTGACAAAACTTGAGGCAAGCCAGGACAGCAAGGTAGACAGTGTGGCCCACAAGAAATAGGGATAGAGCAATCGCCCCGCTTTTCCCCGGAGGAATTTTCGAACGGTCCCCTTGTACACGCTCTGCACGAAGAGACCGGACAGGAAAAAAAACAAGGGCATGTGAAAGGCATAGATAAACTCGTCGATCATCACGAGCAGGGGAGTTTCCGGCAAGATCTCGCTAGTAAAGAGCCCGCGTAAGGCGTGCGCGAACACGACGAGAAATATACCAATGCCTCTGGCAATGTCGACCCATGTTTTCCTAGCCACTACCGATCTCCCCTACGGGTAACAGGCAACTTCCGGCCAATCGGCGCGGCATCTGCACTAGCGGTCGTGTGAGATTTTCGACGCAAAATTAAGAGCCTCATGAAATTATGAATAACGGTTGTGCTGCCGCAATTGTAGGGCGCGATCAACAGCATTGCAACACATGTTCATCGCAACACATGGATAACCATGACCATATTCTGGCCCGGAAATTTCTTGCGACATTGAGCGGAAACCCTTCCCGACCGAAGAGAATACATATGGTATACTCGTACAAGGGACTCACGAATGAGCAGATTGTTTA
>JAPYPO010000349.1 GCA_029937645.1 Candidatus Hydrogenedentota bacterium | reverse complement strand
AGCGCGCATCTGCTCGAGCGCGAAGTGACCATCGCCGAAGTGCTGCAACAGGCCGATTACGGCACGGCGCACTTCGGCAAGTGGCATATCGGCATGACCTCGGGCCAGCGCAAGAAGCCAGGGCCGACGGAGCACGGGTTTGATTACTGGTATGGCATGTCCAACGGAGCGCACCCAAGTCACAAGGATCCCACAAACATCCTGCGCAATGGAGAACCGGTCGGCCCGCAAAAAGGCTACTCGTGCCAGCTTCTCGTGGACGACGCGATCCGCTGGCTGGACGGTAAAGACAATCCCGACGAACCGTTTTTTCTTAATTTCTGGTTTAACGAGCCCCATCATGTGCTGGCGGCTCCGGACGAAATTACTTCGCTGTATGGCGACCTCAAGGATGAGGGGGCGCTCTACTCGGCTACGATCGACAACACCGACCGCGCCATCGGACGCCTGGTCGCGAAACTCAAGGAGATGGGCCAGCTCGATAACACGTTGATCATCTATTCGTCTGACCACGGAAGCTACCGCGATGATCGCAACGGCGGTCTGCGGGGCAACAAGGGGTCGATGTTTGAAGGCGGTCTGCTTTCGCCCGGCATTTTTTTCTGGCCCGATGGCATTCGCGGAGGACGCATTGAGAGCACGACGTCGGGCGCGGTAGATTTGCTGCCGACGATTTGCGGCTTGGTTGGTATTGACAAACCGGCGGGCGTGCATATCGATGGCGCAGACCTGTCGCCGGTGCTGACGCAACAGGGAACGTTTGAACGGACACAGCCCCTGTTCTGGATCGCGACGTCATCGCCTCACCTCGCAACCTTGCGCGACGGCCCATACACGCTAATGGGGTATCGCGATTACGACTTGCCAGTGGATCACGCCACGCGGGACCGGCTGCTCCGCGAGATGGCCCAGATGGCGGGGATCGATGAGAACGTCGAGAACCTGCGAAGCCGTGTCGCGAACACCACGTTTACAAGCCCCGAGTACAAGCGGATAAAAAGCCAGATGGTGCGGATCACGACGTTTCAGGAGTCCTGGATTCCCATCATTAAAGCGGGCGGATTTAAGCGGTTCGAGCTGTACGACGTCGTCGCCGATCCGAAGCAAACGAAGGAAATTTCCAGGCAGCACCCCGAGGTCACGGCGCGGTTAAAGGAAACCCTACTGGCCCTTCACAAAAGCGTCATGGCCGACGCCCCCGACTGGCAGCCGCTCGATTAGAAATAATTTAGCATGACTTGGTATATACCGACACGCAACGACCATTCACTCGGAGATACAATATGTACAACGAAACAGACCCCAACACGCAGACTTCCGTAGGATTTCGCCTCCTGGTAATTCTGTTGTCCGTCCTGTTGCCTATCGTGGCAGCAAGCGCCGCTAAAGGCCCGAACGTCGTCGTCTTATTCGCCGACGATCTGGGCTCGCAAGACATCGGTTGCTATGGCGGCCCGGTAAAGACACCGACGCTCGATAGCCTCGCCGCGCGCGGCGTACGCTTCTCCGATTTTCATTCCGCATGCTCAATCTGCTCGCCCTCGCGCGCGTCGTTACTGACGGGCCGAAACCATATCCGTAGCGGCGTCTACTTCGTAATCAGCGGAAACAGATCTGACCCCCGGTTTGGCTTTCCAATTCACAAGCAGCACCTTCTGGAACGCGAAGTCACACTGGCCGAGGTCCTGCGTGACAACGGCTATGCTACGGCCCACTTTGGCAAGTGGCATCTCGGCCTGACCTCCCACGGCAAAGTGAAGCCAGGGCCGGACAAGCATGGCTTTGACTACTGGTTCGCCACCGAAGCCAACGCGGGTCCGTCACACACGAATCCGACGAATTTCCTACGCAACGGAACGCCCGTCGGCGAGATAGAGGGGACTTCCTGTCAAATTCTCGTCGATGACGCCATCTCCTGGTTGGATAATGAACGCGATACCGACAAGCCCTTCTTTCTCAATATCTGGTTCCACGAGCCCCACTCCCCCCTTTCCGCTCCGGACGACATCGTCTCGCAGTACGGCGAGTTGGACGATGTCGCCGCGGTTTATTCTGGCACAATCGACAACACCGACCGAGCTATCGCCCGTCTGGTTGCCAAGCTGGAAGAAGTCGATTTGCCCGAAAACACCCTTATCGTATATGCGTCGGACCACGGTAGCTATCGTCCGGATCGCAACGGCATCCTGCGTGGGAAAAAGGGCTCCCAATATGAGGGTGGCACACGCGCCCCCGGCATCTTCTATTGGCCGGGCACAATCACGAATGGCCGCGTCGAGCCGGAGCCCTCCGGTTTGATCGATCTCGTCCCGACGGTGTGTGGCCTGGTCGGAATTGACAAACCGTCGGGTGTGTTTCTCGACGGTTCCGATCTCTCACCGCTCTTGACGGGTAGCCCCAACACGTTTATCCGCCATCAACCGCTGTTTTGGATCCTGCCATCAAAAAATCCGTCCATAGCGCTCCGGGACGGCAAGTATGCGCTGGTTGGGTATGCGGACTACACGCTTCCCAGGGACACGGAAGCCATGACAAAGCTGTTCGAACAGGTCAAGGAATTGGTTCCCGATCTCGGTAGCCAATATAGTGTCAACGGCGATGTGAATAGCCGAATGACCAGCGCCACATTCGCCAACCGAGAGGCCGAGCGCCTTCGGATTAAGTATCTTGGGCTGTACTCATTTCGGGAATCCTGGATCCCCGTCATCAAGTCAGGCGGCTACAGGGACTTCGAGTTATACGACCTCTCGACAGACCCGAGCCAGAAAAATAATATCGCGGCCCAGCGCCCAGACGTTACTGACAGACTCAAAAAAACGTTTCTCAAAATCAACGCCAGCGTCATGGCCGACGGGCCGGACTGGAAATAATTCAGTCCGTACCTAAAGAAAATCTGAGTTCTAGACAACAAAGAAAGTGACAGAAATGCACACCGCAACAATTCCACCCGTTGGGTCCCGCTTCCTAACCGCCATCACGTTGCTGCTATTCGCCTGTGGGTTGAGCACAGCCGCCGAGCAACGCCCGAACGTCGTCCTGCTGCTGTCCGACGACTTGGGCTACAAAGACATCGGCTGCTACGATGGACCGGTCAAGACGCCCGCGCTCAATGGCCTCGCCGCCAAAGGCGTCCGCTTTACCGATTTCTATTCCGGGGCCGCCGTCTGTTCGCCTTCGCGGGCCGTGCTACTGACGGGTCGCCAGAATCTCCGCGCCGGCATATACAGTTGGCTTCACCCCTCGCAGAACGCGCACCTGCGCGACCAGGAAGTCACGTTAGCAGAGATCCTGCAACACCACGGCTATTCGACGGCCCATTTCGGAAAATGGCATCTCGGCCTCCCATCAGCCGGGAAGCAAATACCGACACCAGCCGAGCACGGATTCGACTACTGGTTCGCGACAGGCAACAACGCCAGTCCAAGCCACAGGAACCCCATAAATTTTGTGCGCAACGGTAAGCCCCAAGGGATGATCGAAGGCTACGCCGCTCAGATCGTCGTGGACGACGCAATTTCCTGGCTCGACGAAAAGCGCGAACCCGACGCGCCCTTTTTTCTAAACGTATGGTTCCACGAACCCCACGATCCCATCGCCGCGCCCGACGGCATCGTTTCCAATTACGGAGCGCTAGACGATCAGGGCGCCATCTACTCCGGCACCATCGACAATACCGATCGCGCCATCGACCGGCTGTTAGCCAAATTGAAAGAAGTCGACGCCCCCGAAAACACCCTGATCATTTACGCCTCCGACAACGGAAGCTACCGCGCCGACCGCGTCGGCAACCTGCGCGGCATCAAGGGCTCCAACTATGACGGCGGCCTCCGAGTTCCGGGAATCTTCTATTGGCCCGGCACGATCACCGCGGGCCACGTCGAACGCCAAGCGGGCGGACTAGTCGATCTCCTTCCCACCATCTGCGGCCTCGTCGGAATCGACAAACCCGATGGCCTTCATCTCGATGGCTCAGACCTCTCGCCACTGCTGACGCAACGCTACAGCGAATTCAAGCGGCACCAACCCCTGTTTTGGCTGCTCCCCGTTTCTTCGCCCGCCGTGGCCATGCGAGACGGAAACTATTCGCTCGTGGCCCAACGCGACTACAATTTCCCAAAAGATTTGGAGGCGTTGGCAAAGGTTACCGAACAGCTCAAGGTTATAATCGACGACCCAACCCTGAATGCCTTCGATTTACGGCAACGCATCCTCGGCAGGACCATGTCAAACCCAGAGCACGAGGTAATACGCGGCCAATACGTCCGCCTGAACATGTTCAACGAATCCTGGGTTCCCGCGATTAAAGCAGGCACCTACGCACGATTCCAACTATTCGACCTCGAAAAAGATCCCGGACAAAAAACAGATCTTGCGAATCAGCATCCCGATGTTCTCGCCCGCCTCAAAAAGAAGCTACTAGAAATCAACGCAAGCGTTATGGCCGACGCCCCCGAATGGAAATGACAAGGAGTCAAACCCGGCACGGTCGTAGTGCTTGCCCCTACGCCGTGATGCCTCAAGAGTATTCCATCAGTCCCTCTTAAAAGCGGTGCTGCTCTGATAACACCATTCCTGGGCTACCGCCGGGCCAGAGTTTTCTTCTACGCTGAAAGCGTTAAATTCCTCAGCCCAGGGTCAGCGTGAAA
>JAPYPO010000819.1 GCA_029937645.1 Candidatus Hydrogenedentota bacterium | reverse complement strand
ATGGAGGGTTGAGACGCCATGACATTCAAGAATACAGCGAAACTAATTTTCCTTGGCGCTATCTGCGTATGCATTGTCAGCGACCATCCGCTTCCCGTGGCCGCGCAGGGTGATTCTGATGCGCTTCCAGACCGCTTTTTGTACGATAAGGACGTGCGCCCCGGACCGAGTTTCATTACCCCTGATGGCGATGACCGTTTCTTGTACGATGCGGTGCCCCGCGAACCGAGATTCGTTGTCCCTGGTGGCCGTGTCCGTATCCCCGTTCATTCTTTGGAGCCTGCTTCTGATGTGCGCTTGAAACTTGTCGGCCAGTGGAAGCTGGTATCTTACGAATCTATGGACGCTGCTGGGAATCGTGTGAAGAGGGATATGACCGGGCGGCTTCATTACGATGCGACGGGCAATATGTCGGTCCAACTCTACCCCGTTGGCGAGCACAAGGACAACATCGCGCCCGGCTACCTCGGGTACTTTGGAACCTATACGGTTGATCCCGACGTGGGCTTCATCAACTACCGCGTTGACGGATCTAATATCGTCGACTGGGTTGGCGCGAACCTGGTTCGGTATTATTATTTTTTGGATGGCGCGTTGATTTTGTCGTTGCGCCGGAACGGTCGGGTAACGGAATCTCAAACGTGGGAACGGCTTTAGAGTCGATACGCTGAAAAAACGGACGGAGAAGAATCGTGTCTGTAGCAGTCAATCGGGGGCAACCGAAGTCCAGCTCTCTCAACTCCGAGCTTGAAGAATACCTGGGCCGGTTTGCGGGGGCGAAGGCCGCGCTGAGGGAACTCACGGCCGGGCTTTCGGACGAGCAATTCAATTGGAGGCCCGCCGAGGATCGATGGTCTATTGGCGAGTGCATGGACCACCTTGTCGTTATCGGCGTCCTTACCATGCCTAGGCTTGACGAAGGTATCGAGAAGGCCGAACGTAACGGGTGGAAAAGCGATGGCCCATTCAAATACGGCGTGATCGGGAATTTTTTCATACGGATTTCGGGTCCGGATGAAGACCCGCCGAAACGTAAGCTCAAGGCCCCGAAGATGTAT
>JAPYPO010000348.1 GCA_029937645.1 Candidatus Hydrogenedentota bacterium | reverse complement strand
AACAGGTGATCCTTTTCCTCCGGAATGGGTGATCTTTTTCACCGGAATGCGCAGGCAGAATACTAGTCGAAAATACGATCGGCAAATGGTATGCGCACAAACAGTTCGCAACTTTTCTTAAGCGTTTCGTAAAAAGGGGAGAACTCAAATTTCGCAGTCAGGATGGTGACACATGGGGATACGAGTTTGATGGCGTCGGCGGAATGCAGAGTTTTCAGCAAGAAGCTTAGATTTTGCATCCGATGAAAGAGTCGATTGAAGTCTTCTTGATGTCTTGCAATTCCCCAAATTTGATGAGGATCATGAATTCTTCAATTTCTCGGTTGAAGATCAAACATTTCTATCTACGAGTAGTTTTGAGCCTCGTTGGGCGTAACACCCAACGACACCTACTCCGCCCCCCCTGCAAACAAAGGCTCTAGTAAATTCCGTCAGCCCTCTTGTTCACACGGCCGACCACCACCCCTAGTTGTAACGACACCAGAATCATGCTCACGCTAGTTTGGCCCAGGTTTCTAATACTGAATTTTCCGGTCTTTTTCTTGAGAACGTTCTACAAGTAAGCCAATGGCACTGCCTGCAGTGTTTTGTCGAAGGAGATTAGTTCCGTGCCCAGATACAGCACGACTCCGCGCTGAAACTGACTCCCCAGTTTCTCGCGTAAGAACTTAATGTGCTTGAGATCATTCTTCCCTATCGTGCTGGACGCTTTGACTTCGATAGCGACCACCTTCCCTGCGGCGTTTTCTAGAATTACGTCGACTTCCTTGCCGCTCCGTTCGCGGAAGTGATAGAGGCGGGCTCGGGTTTTACTCCAACCAAGTTGTTTCCGAAGTTCCATTACGACGTAGTTCTCGACAAGCGCGCCAATGACATGTGTCGGGATTTCCGTACCCGAATCCGCGCCTAGGAGATGGGCCATCAGGCCGGTATCGGATAAGACAATTTTGGGCGACTTCACGAGGCGCTTTCCTAGGTTCGCCGACCAGGGCGAAAGGATCTGCACCATGAAAGTGGTCTCAAGTAAGGCCATGTAGCGTTTGAGTGTCGACTGCGGAATTCCTAGCGAGCGGGACAGCTCTGAGTAGTTCAGTAAAGACGTGGATCGCGCAGCAAGTAGTCGAATCAGCCCCGGAAGAACGGTCAAGTTTTCGATGTTCGCTAGATCTCGAACGTCGCGCTGCAAGATGGTCGTGATATAGGAAGCGAACCAGGCGTTTCTGCGTTGAGTAGACTTGCGCGACACAGCTTCCGGAAAACCGCCGGTGACGATTCTCTGAAGAAGCTCAGACCGGGACTCGGTAGTGTCCACGGATGCGACCTGTGCCTTGGAAAACAGACTGTCGATGAGCGACCTAGTTTCTCCCTTTAGCTCGCTTGCAGACAAAGGCCATAGCGAGAGGAGCTCCATTCGACCTGCCAGAGACTCAGAAAGATTGGGAAGTAGCAACACGTCGGCCGACCCCGTAAGAAGGAACCGTCCCGGTCGCCGGTCACTATCTACCGCGACCTTTATGGCTCGAAAATGTCCAGGAGCGCGCTGTACTTCATCCAAGACGACCGGATCTTCAAGCTCAGATACAAAACCGACGGGATCCTCGGTGGCCGCGCTCAGAGTGGTTGCATCATCTAGCGTGAGATACCGCCCGCCTTTCACAGTATCCATGTACGCCTTGGCAAGCGTGCTCTTACCAGTCTGGCGCGCCCCATTGAGTAAGACTACGGGAGTATCCATCATCGCTTCGGCGAGCGGCGTATACATATGGCGCTTTATCATGGGTTAATTTTAACCACTGACTGGTTAATTTGTCAACAATGCTGAATCTTGATAGAGCCGGTGATCCGGCTCTGGTAGCAGCTTTTGACCCGTTTTCTTCAAAATGCTTCGGTGGGACGCTCGAGCATCAGCTCCCCCTCCAGATTTCTGGGGTTGTGTTGTAGTGGTCATCGAACCTGGACCGCCGTGATGAGGACCGCACCAGTAACCGCCACAGGAACGGTTCCCTGGATTACAACTCAACTCTTGAGCTAAGAGGGGGGAAGGGTCCGATCGGATTCGAGGGTTTCAACCTCTTCGCAAAGATAGCGGATGACGCCGTTCTGCCCGTCTCCAAGACACAATCGGGTGAGACGCTCTCGTTCGGCTATCCGATCTACGGTTGAGCGAGAACAACACCAACGCAGCGCGAGCTCCTTTGGAGAGATATACTTTTGCTGCGCTGGTGTCGTTCCATTTTGGCGGCTTGCTTTCATCGTCCACCCTTGGCTTCAGCTAGCCCTGCGCCCGCGACAGTACGTCTACAACGTTTGAAAAAACTTTGTTGTCCTCGGTGCTGCGTTGTTCGACAACGATTCGGCACGCTTGATTGAGAATGTCCTCTTTCGAAATGTTCTCTCCTACTGTCGGCATTCGGGAGAGAAGGCTGGCGACCCATCCACCCAATTTGCTATTGGCCGAGAGCTTCTTACTCGCGATTCCAATCACCGTCCTGCCTGCCCATGGGCATTCGGAGGTGATTTTAAAGTCCATTCGAGCGACAACTCCATGTTTGCTCTCATCGTCCTCAACGCCGATCAGGATCGCGTCGTATTCACCGTCGGCTACATTCGGCATCACTTCTTCTGTCGTCACATTCCACGCCATGTCTGGTCTCCTTTCAAGAGTGTTGTCTTCCGTTTCTACACTAAGAGCGGCAGTTCCGAACCTGCGATTTCACTTTGCGTCGCGAATATCTTGAGATTGCGCAGTACGCGAATACACCGGGCAAGACGAAACACAAAAGGGTTTGACTGATTCGTCCTCGCAACCGAAACTTCGGTAGTCGTTGAGATAGGCTGAAGCGACCTGGGCTCGCACTTCTCTAGCGGTTATCCTTCTTTTCTGACCTGATGGGCGGTTGTACTCGCGCCACTCGATAAGCAAGGCAACCACCAGGTCATAGGGGAGGCCAATGCGACGCAACTGCACGGAAAGCCTAAAACAAGCGAGACGTTGCAACGTTGTCACGCCCTCCGCCAACATTTTCCGTGCACAGGGCGGAAGCCCTTCAAGACCCGAGACCTCGCAGCCCCATGATGAGGTGGAAGGGAGTGGGGGAGCTTCTTCCGGGCCGTTCAGCTCGATCAGCTCGTTGACATGGGCGGGGTCGACCGTTTGAAGGCTCTCCAGGAAATCCCATTGATTTTCTATGACGCGGTAATCATTGTGCGCATCTAGAAACACACATCGGTTTTCCCGAACACTCTTACCGAATAGGGGCAGGTTGATAAAGTTTCCGAATTGTGGTGATTCACCCAGAATTTTGTCTTGCTTGGGAAAGACTTCGGTGTCTGGACGGTCTATGTCATTGAGTATTTCCTGCGCAATCCGACGCACTTTCCAGGCCGCCGCGGGCGTTTCGAAGAATACCCACACATGGAAGCCCTTGGACTTACTACGTTCGACATAGGCGGGCAAATCATAGTGAGAGGATCGTTGTAGGAAGGAATTGACGGGATCGAGGTTGTCGTCGTCGAAATCTACTGCGAGAATTCGAGTGCGGTCCTTTTGGAGCGGATACAGGCCATAGGGTTCTTGGCCCATAAGATGTCCGTAAATGACTCGGTTGGTTACGGGGCTCTTCACTTGCCAGCTACGCCCGGACGAAGGAGAGTACGTCCCATAGGCCCGGGTTTCGCCTGAGAATCGGCGCTTAAACAGGTTGATTTTCTCGAGGTTCGATCTAGACAAAGCGCACTACTCGATTCGATGGGAAAGGGTTTGTTGTCTAGAGGGATAGCGGCAGAATCTGGGAGCGAATTTCAATAATCGGAAGGATTCGTGACACCCACGCGCGTGGATTCCGCCCGAATCGAGAGGTAGTGTTCCACGACGATGCGCCAGTCGCGACTGAGGGAACCGTCGCTGAAACTACCCATTGTCCCCCCGGTGAACTGGGTGGAACGGCGCAATGCTTCCCGGGCGATCTCGATGTTCACTTTTTGACTCAGAGTGCAACCCGTTGTAGCAAACACCCAGTTCCGAAGCTTACGCAACTCCTCTGCGACGACGGTATCTCGAAGGTGAAGCAGTACCTTGGAAAGTCCCTCGATGGGATCGTGTACGGCATCTTGTACCGCGACATCGATGCCTCTACCGCCGTGACCTTCGTACCCACGCTGCAGCAATTGGATTGCCTCGGCTTCTGCAACCTCCGGTGACAAATTTACGGCCGTGCCATTGACACACTTCCAAATTCCGCTGTAGAAACGCCCAAAGATCTCAAAGCACTGAATACGATCAAGCGGCTCAATGAATTCGACCACGAATTCGCCAATTACGCTCTGAGTCCTGACTTCGTATTGGGTACGGAGATCAGCACTTTCAATACGCGCCGTCAAGACATCCAGTACGACCCTCGGCGAATCAGAGTTCATCGTACGAGAAATCCGCTTTTTCAATATCAAGGTCGACGTGTGGTTGTACGTGTTTACTGGGGCCATCGTAGTGTGCCGCCCTACGGGCTTCGGCCACTGGAAGGCAGTAGGCGGCATGCGCACATGCAATGACGGACTCGGGATTCGCAGCATCTTCAACGACGCGCGGAAGCAACGTTTTAAGCTTAAGCCGAGATTACCCATATGGACCCGTCGGCGACCGGAGCCAATGAGATTGA
>JAPYPO010000347.1 GCA_029937645.1 Candidatus Hydrogenedentota bacterium | reverse complement strand
AGTTAATCGATGCCGGCGGATCTCAAGATGACTCTTCCAAATGGGAAATCCGGGGGAAGACCCGTTTCCACCGCGAAAGCCCCCCGGCCCGCCAGCGCCGGCTTGGCTTCCACTCGCTCCCAGTCCGCTTATGCTCACCGCTCCGTCAATGACGCAGGTATCCTGGACCAACCATGTCACGGGCGTGTTCAATGTATTCGGAGTGAAAGTTACAGTGACGTTCAAAGGGATGTTCACGCTGCTGTAATGGTAAATCCCGTCGGGGTGATCGGTCATATCAATAACGATGCTCTCAATGGGATTCAGTACCCCGTCCGACCCGTCGCTGCCCGAATCAAAGCTAAATTGAGCGAATGCTGGTCCGGTTCCAGCGATGAACAACGCAATCGCAATCCCGCTCAAACTTTCACGCATCCCAATCGAACTATGCACTCTCTTCATGGCGTATAGCTCCTCTGTCCCATCCATTTCTTAATCCCGCCTAAATACGTTCGGCTAAAAGCTGTAGCTGACACCCTGACTCAAAACAAACATGCCGGAACCACTTGCGGCCCCACCATCAAAAAAAGAATAACTGAGCGCCGCGCTGACCTGTACGCCAGTCGAAGCGAGGCTCCCTTGCGCATTGAGAAAACGGTAGCTCACAGGCGCACTGACCTGTACGCCGGTCGAAGCGAGGCTCCCTTGCATATCGAAGAAACGGTAGCTCACCGGTGCGCTAACTTGTACGCCGGTCGATGCAAGGCCGCCTTGGGGGTCGAGAAAAAGGAAACTCACGGCGGAAGAACGGGCATCGAAAATGGGGATGTCTTGCGCGTCGCCCGGATCGCTGGATGCGGCCACTTCATCCGGGTCCGAGAAACCGTCCCCGTCCGAATCGAATAAAAGCGGATTGGCTCCGCTTTCAACTTCTTCGCGATTCGTCAGGCCGTCCCCGTCGGCGTCCTCGTCCCCGTCCGGCGTACCGTTGCTGTCCGTATCCACCGACATGGGGTCGAGCCCCAGCGCAAGCTCGACATCATCCGGCAAGCCGTCCATGTCCGTATCCAGAACGAAGCGGCTGATAAAAACGACATCGCGAATATCGACGACCCCGTCCTGGTTGGCGTCCGCGTTGGCAAGCGGCGTACCCGAAAGAAGCGTAACCTTAAGAAGATGATCGACGAGCGCGTCCTGATCAAGCGAATCGACGGCACCGTCCTCGTTTACGTCACCGGCCTGCCCCCAAGCCCCTGCACACAAAGCCCCCGCACACATCGCGAACGTCGCGCCAACCAACATGTGCCTCGCCAAAGCGCTGCTAGAGTATCGCAGTATAAAATTCAATACCGCCATGAATCCCGGTCTCCCGAAGTGGCTCGCCGGAGGTCGCCTCATATGGAATTGCCCGCGGTCAGCAAGGGCGACTCCTCAACCGTTGTAAACCAACACCTCGGCCGTTGTCAATAGCGACGTTTTTGTCTCGCTTTCCCACTTTCTGAGACTCCGTCGGGAAGCGGTCGCGCACCAACCCCGTACCTGGGGCGCATCGTGGAAAAACTCAGATTAAACTGAAGTACCTGAATGTGGGAGCGCCGCCCTCGGCGCTCATAGGGCATATACAGCCTTTCCGCTATCGAAATCCCGCCGCGGGTGGCGCTCCCACATCGATGCATTTGTCCGACAAGCAGCCATGAAATCACAAATGGTTCTTGGGCGCACAGGCGAAAGAGTGGAAGCGGCGGTCGTTTTGCGATACGATGAGCGAATATGTACGCCGTGAAAACGGTAGAACGCAAAAGACTTAGCCGCTTGTAGCGCGACCCAGGATCCGGAGATGGACCGATGACATCGAAAAAACCCGAAATTATTAACCCGGGAGGGCCGGAATTTAATATCAACGTCGACCCGCGGGTCGTGGCGTTGGTCGTCGTGGCCGTCCTGCTCGTCATGTGGTTCTCAATGGGCGGGCCGGTGTATACCGTGGACCCAGCCGAAGAAGGCGTGATTCTCACCTTCGGACGCTACACGAAAACGACACAGCCGGGCCTTCATTTCAAGTGGCCTTGGCCCGTGCAGACGGTCGAGAAACCGCGCATCGCAGAGGTGAAACGCCTCGAGTTCGGCTATGTCACGGGTGTGGACGGACGAGCGCGCACGTTTACAGATCGCGGCGAGACGAATCTTCTGCATGAAGCGCAAATGCTTACCGGTGACGAAAACGTAGTCAACGTTTCGATGGCTGTGCAATATCGGATAAAGGACTCGCGCGCGTACCTGTTCAATTACCGAAACGAGTTTGAGTTGGCGGCGGCGTTGAAGGATATAGGGGAGGCGGCGCTCCGGCAGGCAGTGGGTGACCGGCCCATTGACCACGTTCTCACGACGAAGAAGTCCATCATTCAGACGGAAATTCACGACAAGATGAGCGAGCTGGCGGACTTGTACCAATGCGGCGTCAGCATCGAGACGGTTCAATTGCAAGACGTACGGCCGCCCGATGAAGTGGCCAAGGCCTTTCAGGATGTGGCAAGCGCGAGAGAAAAACGCGAGCAAATCACGAACGAGGCGCTCGGCTATCAACAGAAGAACCTGCCCCGCGCCGAGGGCCAAGCGCAACAGGCGGTACTCGAAGCCGAAGGCTACAGGGACGCCCGTATTGCCGAGGCCCGCGGCCAAGTGGCCCGGTTTTCAGCCTTGATAACGGAGTTCGAAGCCGCGCCGGAAGTGACCCGGACGCGCATGTATCTGGAGGCCATGTCCGAGTTACTCGGCAAAGTGAAACTTACCGTCATTGATGAGAACGCGGGTGTCATGAATTTGAAAGCCATCGGCGGGGGAAATCCTGGCTTCTCTGCGGGGGCCGCTCTATCGCAAGGCAATCCGGCGTCGAGCCGGTAATAGGGAGATAAAAAATGGATAACAAAAAGATTTGGATGCCCGCCGCGATTGCCGTCGGAATTTTGGTCGTTATTGTTGCTCTTGGGCAACCCTTCTACATCGTGAACGAACGTGAGCAGGTGGTTGTCACTCGTTTCAATAGGCCCGTACATGTGGTCGTAGGCGATTTACGCGACGATGTCGACGCCTGGAAAGAGGAAATCATTCAATCAGCGCGGCGCCAGGAGGGCAACGAAGCCGCACTCGATGTCAAAGGGCTCACGGTGGGGCACGGTGCGGGATTGAAGTTCAAGATGCCGTTCATCGATGCCGTCGAATCCTTCCCAGATACGATGATCGAGTACGACACGGAACCGAGGGAAGTGGTCACCCGCGACAAGAAGACCTTAATCGTCGATAATTTTGCGCGGTGGCGCATTGAGAACCCGCTGTTGTTCCGGATTCGTGTCGGTTCGGAGGCCACCGCACGCGGGCGTTTGAACGAAGTGATTTATTCCGTTCTGCAGGAGGAACTCGGGCGCAGCAACTTAATCGAAGTCATTCGGACGAAAAAAGAATTCACGGATTTCGGGGAAGACGACGAGTTCCTGAACGATCCGCTCATGAGCAGCACGATGCTTGAAGTGCTGACTCGAGGCCGTGACGAAATCATGAATTCCGTTACGCTTCAGTCGAACGCCATCGCGCGGGAGCGTTTCGGAATTCGAGTTATTGACGTGCGCATCAAACGCGCGGACCTGTTAACAGGGAACCTGCAGGCCGTGTTCTCGCGAATGCAAGCGGAACGCGCGCGCATATCGACAGGCTACGAAAGCGAAGGAGAAAAGGAAGCCTCGATCATCCGGGGCGACACGGACAAGAAAGTCACAATCCTTCTGGCGGAGGCCGAGGCGGAAGCCGAAACCATTCGCGGCGAAGGCGACGCCCAGGCCTTGAAAATTTTTGCCGACGCGTTTGGACGGAACCCGGAGTTGTATAAGTTTCTACGAACCCTGGAAGTCATCGGCGAATCGACGCGTCCGGGCAGCGAATTTGTCATCGGAATCGATTCGAGCATTTACCGCTTGCTGCAGACGGAAAATTAGGCCCCGCCAGTTTGGCCAAAAAAAGCAGCTATCGATTCCATAGATTTTTTTAACGCCGCCGAGTTATACGGCGCGCCAAATTGTCAGGAGAAATATTCATGGGAAGCGTTAAAGCGGAAGTGTACGCGGACTTTTTTGAACAGATGATAAACGCGACAATCGCCTCGGCGGAAAACGTGGCGGATAGCCACCATTTCCGCGTCGTGCAAGAAGGCAAAGCCCATCCGCTGTGGACCATCGGCCATCTGGCCAACACAAATAACCGGCTCGTGCATCAATGGTGCTGCGAGGGCGAATCGATGCTTCCGGAGAATTACAGCAAAAGGTTTTCGCCCGAATTCGCTGGTGGCGACCCCATTACGGCGAATGCGGATGACTATCCTTCCTGGGACGAAGTGGTCGAGAATTACGCCAAAGTAAGCAAGGCCTGCGTCGAGGGCATTCGCGGACTCGATGACGCGGTGATGGCCGGAGAACTGCGCGGCGACGCGCCCGACCGCCTCAAAGAGCGGTTTAAGTCCGTCGAATACACCCTGCGAAGCATGGCCGGGCACGATGCCTATCACCGCGGCCAAATGAACGCACTCGCCGCGCTCGCGTGACGCCTGGTGCACAATCAATCCGCATAGGCGAACTTTCGTCTGCGCCTGGCGGGTGCCACCTTCAAACTTGTTGGCTCTTCACGGAATTCCGGGATAGGCGCCTCGCTTTGACC
>JAPYPO010000346.1 GCA_029937645.1 Candidatus Hydrogenedentota bacterium | reverse complement strand
GTCCATCACCGCCTTGATGCGGGAGTCCATAAACGCGATTTCCGAGTCATACTTGCGGCGCATTTTTCCGCCGGGTTTGCCGTCCCGTTTTGAGGGTTTCGCCACGTCAAACTTCCGGTGAAGTTTATAGGGCGCGTGCGGATCGGAAAAATGGAACCACCCAAACAAGGGTTTTGCCCGGTCCCATTCTTCGAGAAGTTCGAGGGCGATCCGCCGGACTTCGTTGGCGCCCCGCTCCGATTTGATGAAGCCCCAGCGTTTCTTGTGAAAGCCATCGTCATATATATCGAAGCCGCGATCGAGGCCCGACAGTTCCGATTTGAGCGTCCAGTTACTTTGTACCGCTACCGTGTGGTACCCGGCTGCTTGAAAGACCTGGGCAGCGGTGGGGATTTCGTCCGGCAACCGGAGACCGTTGCGAATCGCGCCGGTGGTGCGCGGGTAGCGCGAGCTAAACATGGAGCAGAACGACGGGCTCGTCAAGGGCACTTCGCAGATCATATCGTCGAACACGAGCGCATTCTTGGCCCATGCATCGAGGTGAGGCGATGTGTCGTACGGGTGGCCGTACATTCCCAGATGGTCGGCGCGCAACGTATCCGCCGAGATGACGACTACGTTGGGCATGACTTGGACGGGTTCGGAGTCATCAAGGGCCGCACCGGGCGCGGCGAGCACCACAGTCAGTAGCAACTCCAGCATCGGGGTTACTGCTTCTCGGGGAAGCGAATCTCCACGCCCAACTCTGCTGACATGGGGCCCACTTCGCCCGCCTCATCCCGCACGAGAATCACGTCGCCCGAGGAATCCTGCGCCGAGATGACCAAGCCAAATGAGCCGGGGGGCGCCGTAAACGGTACCGCATATTGGAACGTCCAAACGCCATCGCCCGCGTCGATATCCGGATCGACTCCGTCATCTCGGAGACGAAAGGTGATGCTTGGATCTTGCTTTACGTGGCCTACAACGTCCGCCACAATGCCGAAACGGTCGGATAGATCCACTGTTAGTACGGCGATGCTTCCCGGCATCAAGAGGGCGGGATCTATTACCGCATTCTCGATAGACGGCTGGGATTTCATGGACGCGCATCCACCCAGAAGGGGAACCAAGACCACTGCTGCAAGTATGTATACCGGAAGACGCATAAAACCTATTCCTCTCGTTTCGCTTGCCCAAAGCCTAGCGCACCCGTCGGGAAGCGATCAACTACTGGGCCCTAGCTCTCAGGATCTTCAAAAAAGTTTTGCAAAACTATTTTCGCTACGTTGTTAGATCTGCCGACTTGTCATTGCGAGTCAGAACCCGCTTCGCGGGAAATTGCTCCGATAACATCCCCCTTGATCCCTTTTCAAAGAGGGGGGCTATCGTCGCCATGTTGGCGACTTTATTTTGGCTGGATTTCTTAGAGTAAATAGGGGCTACAAGGGAATCGTTAGCAGAGGCGATTGGGATTTTATGTCGCCTGCCTGTAGGTAAAATAGGTACGACAAGAGTTCGAAGGTTGATTTGGCAGGAAGGTCCGAATCATCAATATAGAACCATACGCCTCGGTAACGCACGGCGGCAAAGGCTGAATTCGGGCGTGATTCCTGGGATTGGATTGTCATCAGTTTATCGGTGACGACATCGGACCAGTCAAATTCTTCGCCAGAGCCATCGGTAGTCATGGTCCTGGTAACGAATCCTGCGTCTTTGTGGGCCTGTGGGATGTCAACCGAATTGGATAGGAAATGCAGGAGGCCCAGCATCGATCGCGTCTGAACGGCCACCTTGCCGCCGCCCGATAGTCGTACGCCTTCGGACATGACAAATTCCCGCTCGTTGTGGGTAAGGCCTATGAGTTCTCTCAAGCGAATGGCCTCGTCGGAATCTTCTGTCTCGTCTGCAAATCGCAGTACCAAGTCGTGCTTCTTGTCATCAGGCGTGCTCTCTTTGGCGGGCTGCAAGAAGCCGAAGAGTTTGCCGCTTTCTTGGAGAGAGCGGAGTAACGAGATGACTTCAGCAAATTCCTTGAAGTGGGGCGCGTAGTCCGGGGTGGGGCCCGAGGCGGAGGGCGCATTGGGCAATTGGTTAAATCGCTGAACGCACATGTTCATGATGCGCTCGATACTCCACCCACTTTGCGAGAGCAGAATAATCGTGTTGAGCGGTATGGGGGTCAAAATCTGAGTCACGAACTCTTGGCCCTTTAGCGGCGTGTACGTGATGGTGGGCTTTTCCACATACTCCAACCCCGCGTCAAGGCCAAAACCCCGATTCCTTCCCTGGTTGCGGCCGCTGGTGGCGGAACCGGTCGCGCCGGCGCCGATGCCCGATAGGTTGAGGGTCCGCGAGGTGTTGTCGATGGGGGCAAACGACGAGTCCGCTCTCCCCCCGTAGCTTAGGCTGTATTGCGTGGAGACACTATCGATCTCGAGGAAAATCAACGTGTCGCGGTACTTGAGGCGCACGAGGTTGAGCAGAAGCTGCTGGTTCCAGGTCTGCGCTATCGCTTCGTTGTAATCCACCCGAGCGGATTGGAGGGCCTTGGGGCCTACGGCGTTGCACCCCGTCAGCACGAGGACCGCGAGTAGCGAGGCGGGTATCCAAAGTCGAATCATTAGGCAATCTTCTCCTGCAGGTAGCCCAGATATCTCGATATCCGGAACGACTGTTGAATACACAGCATACCGGGAAGAGTACCCCGTAGAAAAGGGCGGCCCCTGGTTCGCCGAAACGAAACCAGGGGCCGCCCACAATAGCGCGATAGGTTGTTGTCGGTTAGACGGGCGTATCCTTAGTGATCGTGGTCGTGCCCCTCTTTGTGGTCGTGCCCCTCTTCATGCCCCTCGTCCTTGTCGCCTTTCTTCTTGGAATGGCTGCCCTTGGCTTTGATGGGCTCGCCGTCGAGATTGGCAAATGCGGCCAATGGGTCGCTCGTCACACCAGGGACGCATCCGGGACAGCAGGTCTTGACAAGCCGGTTGGCGATGACGACGTCGATGGGTTTGCCCATGGCGGTTAGCTTATCGCCTGAGACGGGGCATTTCTTAAGGGGATAGTCGGCGTTTTGCTTTTCGATGACCGCTGCGTCGAGCTTTGCCAGATAGGTATCGGGATCGGAACGGAACTTCTTAGCTTGGTTTCGGTCGGACAAGCGCACGAGGCGGTTGAAGTGGATTAGGTTTACGGCCTTAGGGCCGAGCGTCTTGCCGCTGACCAATCCCGTTTCCAGCGGATAGTAGGGTAACTGCGCGGTGACCATCTTCGCGTCGATATCTTTGACGAAGCTTGCCGTCTCGCTGGTGATCTTGGCCTTGCAGCCCGCGCAGCAGATTCGGAACTCGCGGTTGTCGACGGTGAGCACGATCGGGTCGCCCATGGATCCCAGCTTTCCACCCGAAATCGGGCAGGTGTCGAGCGTGTAGGGATCGCCGGTGAAGTCGGCTGCGAATCCGATGTTCGGCAGTGCTACCATCGCCACAGTCAGGCAGAGGCCGACGGCCCCCAGTTTTCTGAGTTGTTTCATTTCTACTTCTCCTTTGGCGTTTAAGCGGCCTTCTGGGCCGTTTTTTACATTTGAATTTTTACAATTAAATTTGGGATAACCCAGGGTGGCTATACTTCGCACTAAACACGAAATCGGCGAAAATATATTCCACTGCTGAGAGGGGCTGGCCCCTAATCACCTAGGCTGATCTTATCATTGCTCCTTTTGTTTGGGCAAGTCCTGGCCGCCAAACAGGGGGCGAAGCTCTGGTTGGGAGTCCTTCGGTGGGAGGCCAAGGCGTTCCCGCCGCTCGTTTTCGAGCCGATCCCGAATCTGTTTGTTGGAGGTGTAGAAGGCTTCTTCCATCGGGACGCGGACAATTTCTCCCAGGGATTCGCGAATGAGCCCCTTGATTTTCTCCTTGTCGCCTTCGAGCATTTCGAAATACCGGATGAGGCTCCTCGGCGTGAGATCGCTGAGTACGCCGCGCTTGTACATGGAGGCGAAATCTGCGGCAACCGTCGAGACGAGATTGGGATAGGGTTGGCTCATCCAGCGATACTCGTCGAGGTAGTCGGAGATGAACTCCTGGCACACCTCCGAGCTCATGGGTCGGAATGCGAAGCAAGCGCAACGGCTTGTCACGCGGGTCGAGAACTCGCCGTTTGTTGCGATGACCATCGCCACGTTGTCGGCATAGGGCAGATAGCCTTCGACCTGATTCCGGAAGGTGGACCAGTTTATCGGCTCGGGATCCACATCGTCGAAAAAGAGGACGAAGCGCCGGTAGTGGTGCGCGCCGAGGGTGGCGATGAGCGGTTCGAGCGGGCCCTCCAAGGATTCCGATCCCGCATTGATGAGCGTCACCTCCGGAAAGGAAAGAGCGGTCGCGATGGTGAGATGGGTTTTTCCCATTCCCGGCAAGCTGGTCAGGAGCAGCGGAGCCACGGAATCGCCCTGCACAAATCCTCCGAAGTGTTTCAGAAAGAACTCTTGTTCCGCGACATAGCCGTAGAAATTCTTCAGCGATCGAATGTCGCCCAACGCGCCGGGCCGTATCTCGTTGTGGACGGGGCGGAATGTGCGGCTTGCCGAAAAGGCATCCCTCGATTTGATCCGCTCGCGCAAGCCGGTAACGAGGCCCGGTTCAAGCCCCGTCTCCATTGTTGCCAAATAGCCGGCATCTTCCTCAAGGCTCCCCAACAGAGCGGC
>JAPYPO010000345.1 GCA_029937645.1 Candidatus Hydrogenedentota bacterium | reverse complement strand
CAATCTCATTGGCTCCGGTCGCCGACGGGTCCATATGGGTAATCTCGGGTAGAGTTTGTTCATGCCATCGTTACCGACGATCAGGTCGGGGCCGAGGACTCCGTCCACGTCTCCCAAGGCAATGGCATTTGTTGTGTCGGAGTCTGAGGTGATGTCCGATCCGCTCGTGAAGCCGCCGGTCCCGTCGTTGAGGTAGAGACGGTTGATTCCGTCGTTTCCGACGACGAGGTCCAGGAAGGTATCTCCATTTACCAATCCCGAGGCTACGGCGCGGGAATCATGAGCATCCAAGGTGAGGGACTGTCCCGCGCCAAATGTGGCGGGTCCGTTGAGGGTGTAGAGCAGGTTGGCCCCATTGTTCACCGTGACGAGTTCGGGGCCGCCCAGGTTATCGAGATCGGCTAAGAGGACGCCCTGAGTATTATTCGAATTTGCCGGTAGGGCGGACGGCGCAACGGTGAAAGTATCGTCGTCGTTGCTCAAGTAAACGCGGTTGGCGCCGTCATTGCCGACCACAAGATCCAAGAGCCCGTCCGAGTTCAAGTCGCCCAGGGCGAGCCCCGCAGTGGCGTCGGCGTCGGCGTCCACGTCGGATCCGGAAAGATCGGGGAAATCTAAGGCCCCGAGATTATTCGCGTAGAATCTGTTGATCCTGTTCGACGTGTTTCCAGTAATGACATCCAATGCCCCATCGCTATCAAAATCGGCGAGCACGATGGCTCGCGTATTCTTAATATTAGGAAAGACGTCCAGGCCGGCCTCGAAGGATGCGTCGCCTCGGTTCAGATAAAAGCGGTTCGCTCCTTCGACGCCCGCTACGATATCCAGATCGCCGTCGCCGTCCAAGTCACCCAGCGCCAACGACCAGATCGCCAGGTTATCGATTGACACATCGACGCCCGCGGAGAAGGCACCCGTGCCGTCGTTGAGATGGACGCGGGTCTGTGCGCCGTTGTTTCCCGCGACGAAGTCGAGATGGCCGTCTCCGTTGAGATCGCCTAAGGCGCCCGCTCTCGTATCCAGCACATCCGAGCTGACAACGGTCCCCGAGACCCCGTTGAATGGGTCCAGCGTTCCGTTGTTGATATAGACGCGATTTTTTTGGGTGTCAAAGTTGACTGCGATTACGTCAAGCTTATCATCTCCATTGACATCGCCCGCCAATATCGTCCAGGTCAAATCCGACTCGGTACCGATGTCGCCCTTGAGCGTGAACGAGCCGAAACCATCGTTCACGTACAACTTGTTGATTCGGCTCTGGTTCCCCTCGATGATATCCAGGTCCAGGTCGCCGTCCATATCGGCAAGCACCAGCGAACGCGTCCAGGTCGCCTCGTCAGTCGTGACGTCTGCCCCAGTTGTTCCTCCCAGCCCGTCGCCAAACACGCCTGAACCGTCGTTCAAGTACAGGCGGTTAAAGCCCGCGAAGGTTCCGACAACCGCGTCCAGCGTTCCGTTCCCGTCGACATCTCCTAAGGCGATGGCGGTGGTGTCGGTCGCATCCAGTGAAACAGTAGATTCGCTTGAGCCAGCGCCCCAGGGCGTGTCCGTGCCTGCATTGAAGTAGACACGATTGACGTCGGATCGGTTTCCCGTCAACACATCCAGGTCGCCATCGCCGTCAACATCGCCGACCGCTAAACCGGAGGTGTCGAAGGTATTTGCGAAGAGGTTGACTCCTTTGCTGCCGGTAAAGGGGTCGACATTTCCCTGGTTGATATAGAGTCGATTTATTTCCAGGAAATTCATCGCCAGGAGATCGGGGTCGCCGTCCGAATCGACATCACCCACAACCAGCACCCGGGAGTCTCCTTCTTCACTCGTCAGGTCAATTATCTGCACATTGGCGAAGGGGTCGTTCGTGCCATTGTTGATGTAGAGCCGGTTAAGTTCTCCGGCCCCCCCCAGAACCACTCCGCCATTGGCGACGACCATGTCCAGATCGCCATCGCCGTCGGCATCCAGCAGATCAACGTGATAGGTCTTATCCGTGTCGCTCGCGATGTCACTGCCCATCACCCCCGCGAAGGGATCCGACGTAGCGTTATTCAAGTAGAGACGGTTGACTTCGTCTTGATTGCCCGCAACAAGGTCAATATGTCCATCGCCGTTGATGTCGCCGGCCGCGATACCGTAGGTATTCTGCCCATCGGCGGTTAGGTTCGTGCCTGAGGGAAACCCTCCGGAACCGTCGTTGAGGTAGATCCTGTTTTTCTGAGTGCCAAAATTGCCCGCGACGATATCGAGATGACCATCGGAGTTGAAGTCTTCGAGCACGACCTGCCACGTAAGGTCTTCGGCCGCAGTAATGTCCGTCCCGGCGTCAAACCCGCCAGCGCCGTCGTTGAGGTAGAGCCGGTTCACCCTCGATTGGTTTCCCGCGACCAGATCCAGGAATCCGTCACCGTTTACGTCCCCCAGAACGAGCGACCGCGTTCGCAGCGAGTCCGCAGAAACATCCGTTCCCTCGACTCCCGCGAAGGGGTCGTTCGTACCGTTATTGAGAAATACGCGATTACGTTCGGGGGTATTGAAGTTCCCGACCACGACATCCAGGGTTCCGTCACGGTCGAGATCCCCCACCGCAATCGCATTGGTGGTCGTGACCTCCGCCGAGAGCTGAATTCCGTTGACTCCGTTGAAGGGATCGGCTGTCCCGTTGCCAAAATAGATGCGATTCGTTTGGAAGGTGTTTCCGGTGATGAGATCGAGGTGGCCATCGCCATCCAGATCCGCCAGCACACCCGCCTGGGTTCGATTCGCCTGAGTAGAGATGTCCTGTCCCGTTAGCGCAGGGGCGGAGAAAGCGCCGAAGCGGCCCTCTGCCGACGCCAACGTAAGTTCGCCCGGATCGACAGACCAAGACGCCGTCGTCCTCGAAGCGTCTTGAAGTGATGGGTCATCAAAACCCTCGAACAGGGGCAAGCCGGGCGGTGCCGCCATAGCGCAAATCGGCCATAGGGCCGCACCGAGCAAAATAAGCGGTGTAGCTTTCGAAGGCCTAGGCATGTGAACAATTCTGCGCGAGCGTTTCATGATAAGACTCTCTGATTTATTGCGACCTTGGGGCGTCTGCACATGTTCCAAATAAGCATGGTTACTGTACCCCGTTTCAATTAAAACGTTATGGATTACTCGTGCGGATTGAGATCTTTGCTTCGCAACCGATGCATCGTACTCTATTCACGCGGCTTCGCGCCGCACGAATCAATGAGGAAAACCAACTCTCCGCAGCAACTCAACCAGTCTATCGGATGTCGATACGCTATTCGAATTGGACCCGGCCACCGCTATCACGTACCGGAAAGAAGCATGGTGTCCCCATTGTAGTGCATTCCTACCGTCGATTCAGGCGGCAGGGCCTATTCTGTCTCGACTGAAGGCATCGGCGCGGAACCGCCATCGGGCGGCGGAAGAACGCGGTTAAGCTCCTCAAGGGTGGTGCGCCCGCTTTGTGCCTTTTTCAGGCCGTGATCGACCATGGGGATCATATTGTTTCGGATGGCGGCGTCAAACATATCGCGCGATGGAGCGCGGTTGAGAATGAGATCGCCAAGTTCGTCGTTCATCGTAAGCATCTCGCCGATCACGGTTCGCCCCCGATAGCCAAGCCCCTGGCACGCTTCGCACCCGCTTCCGCGCTGATAGGCCCCGGCGTCGCCCGTGGGCCGAGCGAGGCCGAAGCGCGGAAGGAGCACGGACCCGGGCTCATAGGGCGTATTGCATTCTTGGCAGTTACGCCGCACCAAGCGTTGGGCCAGTACGCCGGTGATGGTCGAAGCGATGAGAAAGGGCTCGATGCCCATGTCCAGTAATCGCGCGAAAACCCCTGTGGTCGTGCCGCTATGGATGGTACTGATGACCAGGTGGCCTGTCAGGCCGGCCTGGATGGCAGCGTGGGCGGTTTCTGGGTCGCGCGTCTCACCCACGACGATCACATCAGGGTCCTGCCGGAGCACTGAGCGAAGCGCCGCTTGGTAGTTGAATTCTCCTTGCGGTTGAATCTCGGCCTGCGATATGTGCCTCATCGTGTTCTCGACGGGATCCTCGAGCGTAACAATGTGCGGCGTGAAGTGTGTGGCGTCTGATTTACTTTTTTCTAGCAATTCGTGCAGGAGCGCATAGATGGTTGTTGTCTTTCCACTCGAACTGGGTCCCGTCAATAACAGGACGCCCTGCGGCCTGAATATGACGTCCCTCAGCCGCCGTCCGATGGACCCGTGAAAGCCCAGCGTGTCCAGCGTGAACCGCTGCAAAGGCTTGTCCGATACCCGGAGCACAGCCTGCTCCCCGCTGACCGTGGGGAAGGTCGACACGCGTAGTGTGCGGCCGCAGCGCGTGGTTTCCGCCTCGATGCGCCCGTCCTGCGGCATGCCCTTGTTGTAGAGGATCATTTTTGCAAGGACTTTTATCCGGGATATGAGTTGCGACTGGAAATTCTTGGGGATCCGCGCCACATCGTGTAGCTTGCCGTCGATACGATAGCTGAGGGCAAGGCAATCCGGCCAGGATTCGAAGTGAATATCGCTTGCGCCGTGAAGAACGCCTTGCATCAGGGCCTGGTCGAGGGTATCGGAGATGCCGTTCTTGCGTTGATTGAGACACTGTATGAGTGCTTCCGGAAGGGCGTCCAAGGCGATTATATCGTCGCTGGGCAGTACCGGCGCTTTTTGTTTAAGGAACAAAACCAACCGGCGGCCGCCAA
>JAPYPO010000344.1 GCA_029937645.1 Candidatus Hydrogenedentota bacterium | reverse complement strand
TCAATCTCATTGGCTCCGGTCGCCGACGGGTCCATATGGGTAATCTCGGTTATAATTGAGCCGAGGGTCTACGGCCTACACGCCCGGCCCTTCCGGCCCAATTCCGATGGCAGCATGTCGTACACCGTTTCGATCCATCCGCAGAGGAGAGCCCGAGTGTCGCGGGGATCGATGATTTCTTCTATACCGAATGCTTCCGCCGTTCGTAACGGCGAGCGGTATTGCTGGAGATCGTCTTCTAGTTCTTTGCGGCGCGCCGCGGGATCGGGCGAACTTTCGATGTCGCGCCTGTAGGCCGCCTGGACTCCCCCTTCGATGGGCAGCGAACCCCAGTCGCCGGAAGGCCATGCGTAGCGCAGGTTGAGCCCTTGAGTATTTCCGTGGCCACCGCCGGCGACGCCGTAAACGCGCCGCACGAGGATGCAGATCCACGGCACCGTCGCCTGATACACAGCCGCCAACGCCCGCGACCCTACGCGCGCCGTCCCCGCCCGTTCCGCCTCCTCGCCGATGAGGAATCCCGGGTTGTCCACGAAATTTATGATGGGCAAATGGAAGGTATCGCAGAGGTCGACGAAGCGCGCCATCAATTCACTGGCGTGGACGTCCACCGCGCCGCCCAGCTCCTTCGGGTCGTTCGCCATGATGCCGACGGGGCACCCGTTCAAGCGGGCGAAGCCGGTCACGAGGGGCTTGGCGTAGTTCGGGGCTATTTCGAAAAAGGTGCCTTTATCAAGAATCAGTTCGAGAACGCGTCGGATGCGGTAGGTTTTTTTCCGATTTCTCGGGATGATGGATAGCAATTCCTCCTCGCGCCGATTCGGGTCGTCGGTTGGCTCGATGCGCGGCGGCAACTGCCACACGTTCGAGGGCAGGTAGGAAAGGAACTTCGCGATAAGGGCGAAGGCTTCCTCTTCCGTTTCGACTTCGTTGTCTACCGCGCTGCTGCCGTGGGCGTGGATATGCGACCCGCCGAGATCTTCCTTGTCAATCTTGTGCCCGAGCCCGCGTTCTACGACGGGTGGCCCGGCGACAAAGAGCTGGCTTGTCCCTTTTACCATCACAGAGAAATGGGAACTCGCCACACGCACCGCGCCCAGGCCGGCAACGGGTCCCATGCACGCGGCCACCACGGGGACTTCGCCCATCAGTTGGACGATGGTGCCCCAGGAGGACATGGCGGGCACATAGGTGTAGCCGGACATCTTGAGCGTCTTGACGCTGCCGCCGCCGCCCGTGCCGTCCACCAACCGCACCATGGGCATGCGCAATTCGAGGGCCATCTTTTCGCTGTAGCCCATCTTGTCTCCGACCTTCGCATCCGCCGCGCCACCTCGAACCGTGAAATCGTCGCCCCCCACCACGACGCGCCGCCCCGCGATGCGTCCCGTTCCCATCACGAAATTCGACGGAGTAAATTCAACCAATTCGCCCGCATCGTTATACTTCGTCTTTCCGGCCAGGGCTCCGGTCTCGTGGAAGGTGCCGTCATCGAGCAACGCTTCGATACGCTCGCGAACCGTCAAGCGCCCGTTGTCATGCTGTCGCGCGACATTCGCGGAGCCGCCCATTTTTCGGGCCAGATCCTCCCTGCGCTTAATTTCATCGAGTTCAGGTTTCCAACTCAAGTAACACCTCCGATCGGATTAGATATTGGGCATGACTGATTGCTGATAATTAGCGTCTGTAACCCTATGTTGGTCTGCATCGCCTTGGCACGCAACAACAATTTCGGGCCCTCGCAACTCAACATACTGAAATCAAATGATTTACACATGAATGCCCCCTTGGCACACGCGTTGCCTTTCAAGCCCGACGGTAGGGTTTCGATCCGTTTGAGCATCCGCTCATGGTACGATGGCGCGGGTCATGGTAGCAATGGAGAAATACGATATTATGGAAACACACATCAAGGTGATCGCATGGCTTCAGATAGCCAGCGCCTGTCTGACGATACTCTTCAAGGTCTTGGCCGCACTGGGCATGGCGGGAGGAGGGATCGTCGGCGGTCTCGCAACCTTTAATCTCTTTGCTGCTATCTGGAGTCCATTTAGCGCACTGCTCTGGCTTATTTTCGACGTGGCCTTCTCTCTGCTCGTGCTCCTCGGAGGACGTGGTCTGCTTAACCGCGACACCTGGTCAAGACCCCTCATGCTCGTCCTTGGCGCGCTGATGATATTCAAGTTTCCGTTTGGAACGGCGCTGGGGATTTACACAGTCTGGGTGCTTTGGAGCGCCGATTCCGACAGCTATTTCGCCCACTACAGACGTGTTGAGGATTGAGGGCAGTCTAGCCTCCGTGGGGAATGCTAGACCTGGGTCGTTGCGGCGCTGATCACGTTGGCCATTTGTTGCGCTTCGCGCAGGTTCAGTCCTGTGATTCGCGTTTTTCGGCCGTCAACGGTGTGGATTTTCACGGAATATCCCCGCTGTTTCTTGCGGACTCTTCGGGGGCCGCCACTCTTCTGGATAATCACAATTCCCACAACGACCGCGAAGAGTCCCAGCAACCCAAAGATCCCCATGACTATAGGATTTCCCTCACCCACAACATAGCCGGCGATTGCGAATCCGGCACCCGCCAGGATGACGCTTACACCCGGCATATAACCCGACGACCGCGAGACGCGTTTCTTTTGACTGCTCGAGGACTCGACGTTTATAGACGCTATCGCCGACAAGGTCAGTGTCTTCGTGTTAAACAGCAGGCGCTTGTCCGTAACAGTCACTGTGTTCGAGCGGAAAAGAATTTTCTCTCCTGTTTCCGTAATAGCGTTCGTGGGTTCTGCCATAAAAGCTTTCAGATCTCCATTCATCTGGGCTGAGTCCTCGTTGCGTGGCCCATGCTCCGATAGCATGTCCAAGATGAACGAACGAAGTCAAAGAAGTGCAGCTTTCTTCCGCGCGGCCCCGTGGAAACAATCGGGATCCTGATTGCTGCATTTAGGCTAAATTCATTTATGTGGAACCGCCGCCCTCAGCGCCCCCACATTCAGCCACTTTCGTATGAAATGGTGGGTGTTTTCGATGGGGTCCAGAAATCGAGAATACCCCTTTCCTTGGGGTATTCTCTCTGGTATAATTCGTTCAGACACAATATATTGTATACGGGGGTCTTTGACGACCTCGTGGAGTTTGATCCGTGAAGGGTCTAAAACGAAAAGTTCACTTCGTCGGGGCTGGTGGAATCGGCATGAGCGGCCTTGCTGAAATCCTGCTTAATCTTGACTACGAAGTCTCGGGGTCGGACCTGATTTCGTCGCCGATCACGGCACGCCTCGAAGAACTTGGGTTGGCGTTTCATCGGGGCCACGCTGCAAGCAATCTTGGCGACGCCGAGGTGGTGGTCGTGTCCGCCGCCATCGACGAGAGCAACGACGAACTGCGTGAAGCCATCGCGCGCGGCTTGCCCGTCATCCATCGTAGCGACCTGCTCGCCGACCTGATTCGCCTCAAACCGCACGCGGCCGTCGTCGGAGGCACCCACGGAAAAACGACCACGACTTCTATGATCAGCGCCATACTGGATCGCGCCGACGTGGGAGCCACGAGCATCGTCGGAGGCATTCTCCATCGCAGCGGAACTAACGCGCGCTGGGGAACGGGCGACTGCATCGTCGCCGAGGCGGACGAGCACGACGGTTCCTTCTTGCGCTTGCACCCGACGATTGCAGTCGTTACCAATATCGATGCGGAGCATCTGGAGTATTACGGCACGCTCGACCGAATCAAGCAGGCCTTTACCGAGTTCTGCAACGGTGTTCCCTTCTACGGGTGCTGTGTGCTGTGCCGCGACGATACGCATTGCCGTGCCATTCTGGATGATATTCATAGCGTCGCGCTCACTTACGGGCTTGACGATGGCGCGTCGCTCGTGGCCTCTAATCTGGGGCGCCGTTCGGCGAGCGAAACCGATTCCCTCGCGGTGCGGTTGCGGGACACGCGAACACGCTTCGATGTGACCAGCCATGACCCTCGGCTGCCCGCCGAGGGTTTGCTTGGATCCATCGAGATTAAGGCGCTGGGATCTGACAATGTGCGCAACGCCTTGGCTGCGTGCGCGGTGGGCCTATGCCTGGGCCTTTCGTTTGAGGTCATCGCGGATGGCTTGGGCGACTTCGATGGCGTTCAGCGTCGTATGCAGGTCCGGGGCGAGGCGCGGGGCGTGGTGGTTGTCGAAGACTACGCCCATCACCCGACGGAACTCGCCAGCACCCTGGCGGCGGTCCGGTGCGCGGATCCGGGGCGCATTGTGTGTGTTTTTCAACCGCATCTGTACAGCCGGACCAAGTTTTTTAGCGCTGAATTTGCGGAGGTCTTGGCGACGGCGGACCGAACGATCGTCACCGATATTTACCCTTCCCGTGAGGCGCCGATGCCGGGTGTGGATGCTTCCTTAATCGTCGATGAGGCCCGGAAAAACGGATCGAATCACGTTGAGCTTATCCGTGACATGAACGAGGCGCCCGCGCTGCTCGCTCCCTACCTGCAACCGAACGATGTGGTGCTCGTGCTGGGCGCGGGCGATATTAACCGTATCGTTGAGCCACTCTTAAACGAAATGAAGCAGCCCTGATGGCCCGCCGGCGGATAGCGAAGAAGAAGCGAAAAACGAAGCAGGGGCATTTTCATGATCGCCTTGTCGCGCGTGGGCTTGAAGGCGTGTTGGCGATCTTCGTGCTCTTCGGGCTTACGGTTGCGTTTGTGGCC
>JAPYPO010000343.1 GCA_029937645.1 Candidatus Hydrogenedentota bacterium | reverse complement strand
TCGCCCAGCAATTCGGAAGATGGTGGGGCATGACCGAGAAGTTCGAAAAAACAAAGCCCCGGCCCGCCCCCTTAGCGATACGCATACTAACCGGGTCCTTGAAAGTGATCCTGCCAATCGTGGTGCTGGGAGGCGCCGCATTCCTCTACCGCGAGATGATGGCCTCCGCGCCGCAAGCGAAGAGAACCCCGCCCAAATTCCAGGCGCGGCTTGTCGAAATTGTTCGCGCGGAACCGTTCAAGGGTCGGCTAAAAATTGACGCACTCGGTACCGTGATACCCGCCCGCGACGTCACGCTTAGCCCCCAGGTTTCGGGAGAGGTCATCGAGATGAGTGAAAACCTGGTGCCCGGGGGTCGATTCCGCAAAGGCGAGATATTGCTGAAACTTGATCCACGAGACTACGCCTACGCCGTACAGCAAAAAGCCAGCGAAGTTACCCGCGCGCGCGCTGCATTGACCCTGGAGGAAGGCAACCAGGATGTCGCGCAGCGCGAGTATGAAGTACTCGGGCAGGAGCTTTCCGAAGCAGACAAAATATTGGTTTTTCGCCAGCCACAACTGGAGGCCGCAAAGGGAGAATTGTCCGCCGCCCGAGCCATGCTAGGCGATGCAAACCTTGACCTCGAGCGCACCGTTGTGAAGGCCCCCTTCGACGCGCTCGTCGCCGAGGAACGCGTAGACCTTGGCTCCCGTCTGACAACGCAATCGACGATTGCTAGACTCGTCGGTACGGATACCTACTGGGTCGAATTGAAGGTCCCTCACGCGCGGCTGCGCTGGGTCATCTTTCCCACCGAGGCCACCGAAGGCTCAATGGTCACGTTACGGCATCCCAAGGCATGGGGCGATCAAGCGTCCCGCACAGGCCATGTCATTCGTCTCTTGCCCGAACTTACCGATGTAGTCCGCATGGCGAGGGTGCTTGTGGCAGTAGACGACCCCTTGGCCTTGAAGCCCGAACATGCCGACCTCCCCCGGGTGCTCATCGGCCAGTTTATTACCGGCGAAATCTCCGGTGAAGAAATCGAAGGCACGATACGTTTAGCGCCAGAATTCTTGCACGACGGTACGAACATCTGGATCATGAATGATAAGGACGAGCTGGAAATCCGGGCCGTAGAAATCCTCTACAGCACCAAAGATATCGTGCTCACCGTTTCCGGCGTCGAGCCTGGCGAGCGCATAATTATTACGAACATAGCCACGGCCACCGAAGGCATGCCCCTGCGCATCAACGGAACCGACCCGACCCCCGAAGCATCCGAAACACCCACCATCACCCCAGGGAGTGATTCGTGAGCAACACCATCGCAAAAGGCCCGATTCAATGGATGGCCTCTCACGGCGTTGCCCCAAATATCTTGATGGTCGTCTTCATTCTGGGCGGACTCTTCATGACCACCCAGATTAAGCAGGAGATATTCCCGCAATTTGAGCAAGACTCAATCACGATCATGATCCCCTTTCCCGGATCGGGCCCAGAAGAAGTTGAAGAAGGCGTAATTCTTTCGATCGAGGAGGCCGTGCGCGGGGTCGACGGCGTAAAAGAGGTCTCCTCTACCGCCTCTGAAGGTCGCGGAATAGTCCAAGTCGAGATACTCGCGAGCGCCAATCTCCAGCAAGTGAACCAAGACGTAAAACAAGCCGTAGACCAGATAGACACCTTTCCCGAAGACACACGGAAAGAAAGCATTTCCGTCAGCAGTCGGCGGCGAACCGTCGTCAAAATGCAGCTCTACGGCAACGTCACCGAGTGGACATTGCGCCAAGCGGCGGAACACGTCCGCGATGGCCTGCTTCAGCATTCAGGAATTACCCAGGTAGAGTTCCGGGGCGCGCGCGAGATGGAAATCCACATCGAGATCCCTCTGGCGACCCTTCGCGAATACGGACTCACCCTGACCCAAATTGGCCGCGTGATTCGCAATTCAGCCCTCGACCGATCCGGCGGCTCCATCGAAACCTCCAGCGGCGAAATACTGCTGCGCGTCCAGGAGCGCCGAGAATGGGCTCGGGAATACGGAGAAATCCCTATCATCTCCCGGGCGGCCGGCGATCTCATACGCCTGGGCGATATCGCCACCATCCGCGAAGGATTCGAGGATACAGACCCCTTCGCCACCTTCGACGGCGTGCGCGCAATCGATATTCGCGTGATGCGTACCGGCAGCGAGACACCCATAGGCGTATCCGATGCCGTCACCGAGAGCCTCCCCGCTATCATGGCCTCGCTCCCACCGGGGATCCACCACGCCGTCGTCGATGACAACTCCGAAATCTACCGGCAACGCCTCGAGTTGCTCTTGAAAAACGGCTTCCTGGGGCTCCTCCTAGTGCTACTCATTCTCGCCACCTTCCTAGAATTCAAACTCGCCTTCTGGGTCGCCATGGGAATCCCCGTCGCCTTCCTCGGAACGATTCTTTTTCTCCCCATATTTGACGCATCCATCAACATGGTCTCCATGTTCGCCTTCATACTCGCCCTCGGAATCGTCGTCGACGACGCCATCGTCGCCGGCGAAAACATCTACGAGCACCGCCAACGCGGCGATGGCCTCCTCAATTCGGCCATCCTCGGCGCGCGCGATATCGCCGTGCCCGTTAGTTTTTCAATACTAACCAACATCGTGGCCTTTCTCCCCCTCCTGTTTATACCGGGATCCTTCGGCAAAGTCTGGGGCGTCATTCCCGTCGTAGTCATCACCGCCTTCCTCATCTCTTGGGTCGAAGCCCTATTCGTCCTGCCCGCCCATTTGGCCCACGTAAAGGATTCACCAGGCCGCACCCGAATCGGGCGCAAGCTGCACAGGGCGCAGCGGCGCATCGCGGGCAGCATGACCTGGCTCGCCAACACAGTCTATGCCCCCTTCATCGAGATCGCCCTGCGCTGGCGCTACCTGTGCATCGCACTCATGGCCTTGATCCTGACCGCCGTCCTCTCCATGCCCCTCAGTGGACGCCTCGGATTCATACTCATGCCGCAAATCGAAGGAGAATACGCCCAAGTGACGGCCCGCCTCCCCGTCGGCGCCTCACCAGAAGACGCCGCGCCCGTGCGCGACCGCCTCGTCAAGGCAGCCGAAGAAGTCCTAGCCCAAAACGGCGGCGATGCCCTCGGGAAAGGCGTCTCCGCCCTCGTGGAAGAAAACCAAATCGAAGTGCGCGCCTACCTCGTCGAGTCCAGCATTCGCGATCTCTCCACCGCCGAAGTGACCAATATGTGGCGCGACCAAGTAGGCGGCGATATCCCCGGCCTCGAGATGCTCCGCTTCGCCGCCGACGCCGGAGGCCCAGGACGCGGCCCCAAACTCTCCGTAGAACTCTCCCACCGAGACGTGCCCACCCTCGAACGCGCCGCCGAAGACCTCGCCAAAAGGCTAAGCCAATTCGCCAGCGTAAAAGATCTCGACGACGGCTTCGCCGCCGGTAAAGTACAACTCGATTTCAAAGTAAACGACGAAGCGCGAACCCTCGGCCTCGACGCAGGCAGCATCGCCCGCCAAGTACGCGCCAGCTTCTACGGCGTCGAGCCCATTCGCCAACAACGAGGGCGCAACGAAGTCACCGTCAAAGTCCGCTTACCCGAAGCCGAACGAAGCAACGAGGCCGACGTCGAAAACCTCGTCCTCTTCACCCCCAACGGCGGCGAAGTGCCCCTGTATCAAGTAGCCGAAGTAAAACGCGGCCGCGCCTACACCAGCATCGAACGCAGGGACGGTCGGCGCGTCGTCACCATAACCGCCAACATCGAACCCGTCAGCGAAGTCAGCAAAATCCTGGTCACACTCCAGGAGGAACTACTCCCCGCCGTCATCGCCAACTTCCCCGGCCTCACCTATTCCTTCCAAGGACGACAGGCCGATATGCGCGACTCCATGCAAGCCTTCTACTACACATGCAGCATCGCGCTATTCGTCATTTTCATCCTGCTCGCCATACCATTCCGCAGCTACCTACAACCCCTCATCGTCATGACCGCCATCCCCTTCGCAGTAGTCGGAGCTATCATCGGCCACCTCATCATGGGCTTCTCCCTCTCTGTTATTTCCTTGATGGGCATCATCGCCCTCTCCGGCGTCGTCATAAACGGCGGCCTCGTCATGGTCGACTTCGCCAACAAACAACGCCAGAACGGCCTCACCCCCCACGAAGCCGTCAAACAAGCAGGCATCCGAAGATTCAGGCCCATCCTCCTCACCACCATGACCACCTTCGGCGGCCTAGCCCCCATGATCCTAGAGACCAGTCGACAAGCCCGCTTCCTAGTCCCCATGGCCGTCTCCCTAGGATACGGAATCGTATTCGCCACCTGCATCACCCTAGTCCTCGTCCCCTGCCTCTACATCGTCATAGAAGACATCGTCACCCTCCCCCACACCCTACGCCAAATCCTATCAGGCCACTCCCCAAGCGACGATCAACCAACAACACTCGACGGAGTCGCAAAGTAGGCGGCCGTCCCACATTCAGGTGCTTCCGATCAATCTGAGTTTCTTCCACAATTTGACCACGGCAGGGGGGTGTCGAGCTGTTATGGACAGAATCTCTTGGTGGCACCTTCAAACTTGTTGGTTCATCACGAAATTCCGGGAGATCGTCCCTGTGCAATCTGCGAAGGCGCAATTTCTAATTGACTGGAATCTGGGAGAACGATTTGTGATTAACCTGTCATTGCGAGTCAGAACCCGCTTCGCGGGAAATTGGGATA
>JAPYPO010000342.1 GCA_029937645.1 Candidatus Hydrogenedentota bacterium | reverse complement strand
TGCCAGCGATCCCGGCGCGCTCGCCCGTGCGTTGGAGGCCCTGCTACTCGACCCAGACCGCGCCCGCGCGTTGGGGGAACAGGGCCGCGAAAATGTATTCGAGAAATTTGGTATGGAACAGACGGCTAAAAAAATGGCCGCGCTTTATGAGGATATCGCATGAGTGAAAAGGGAAAACCTTCGCTTTCGGTTCCACTGATCGTGGTTGCGTTGATGGGCGTGGCTTGGGTAGCGGTGAGTTTTTGGCCGGAATCGCCCACGGTTACGACGCCTGTGGTCGTGAAAGAGGTCGTCGAGCCAGACGGGATCGAATGGAGCACCTACCACGGGGGGCCGTCGCTCGCGGGCGTGGCCAGCACTTCGTTGCCCGAGCATCTGGTCGAGAAATGGTACTTTCAGGCTGACGCGCCTATCTACAATGCGCCCGTGTCTTCCGGTGATCGCCTACTTTTCTGCACGTCGAAGGGCGGGGTGTACGCCGTCGATTTCGAGGGGAACGAGGTCTGGTCGAAACACCTCGTGCGCGAGCTTAAGGCAGACGGCACCCAGCGCATGGAACGCTTCGACGCGCCGCCGGCGTGTTTTGATGGGATCCTGCTCGTGGGCTCGATGGCAGGGAATCTCTACGCTTTCGATGCCGAGACCGGCGAGCAGAAGTGGAAATATACCGTGGACGGACCGATCATGGGTTCGGCTAATTTACATCGTTCGGGCGATCCCGGCGACACAGGCAGCGTTCTCGTCATTGGCCAGTCTGATGGCGTGCTTCACAGCGTGGATCTCCTGACGGGAAAAGGACTGTGGAAATCGGATCCCATTGACCAATGCGATGGGTCGCCATCCGTGATTGGGGACGAAATTGTGTTTGGAAGTTGCGCCGCAGCGCTTCACGTATTCTCCGCGCTCGATGGAAGCCTCGTGAAAAACATCGAAATTGATTCCGATTCTCAGATAGCCGGAGGCGTGGCGCTCGTCGGCGTTTCGGCGTTTTCCGGAAGCCACAGCGGAAAATTAATCCACGCAAATATCGAGACGGGCGAAATCGTCTGGCTGAATTCGGATAGCGAGTATGAGATATACACGACACCCGCCGTCAGCGGAGACTGGGTGGTATTCGCGTCGGACGATGGAATTGTATACGGACTTGACCGGGACACGGGCGTGCAGCAATGGAATTACGATACGGATAACGGCCTACCCTACTCGGTGGTAATCGCAGGGGATAAGGTAGTATTTCCGGCAGATGGTGTAGTGTATCTTCTCCGTTTGGAGACGGGTGAGCTGCTTTGGTCTCAAGAAGTCAGCGACGAGATTACCTCCCCAGCGATCATCAACGGAATGATTGTGGTCGGGAGCGATGACGGAACCGTTACGGCATTCGGCGCAAAATAAGACGGTAGGGGAGATTCATGTCAGACGCACTTCTTGAGCTTCGCGGCGTTTCGAAAGAGTTCGGCGGCGCAGGCGATCCAACGGTCGTCCTGCGCGGGGTCGACTTGTCGGTCGGCGCTGACGATACCCTCGCGATTGTAGGGCCTTCAGGCTGCGGGAAGAGTACGCTCCTAAATTTGGCCGGCGCGCTGGATCGCCCGACCTCGGGAGAAATTTCTTTCAACGGCAAGGATCTCCTGGCGTTGGACGATCGAGAACTCGCTGAGTTCCGAAACCGTTCCATCGGGTTTGTATTTCAATCTCATCATCTTCTGCCGCAATGCACCGCCCTCGAAAATGTCCTCATCCCATCGCTTGTAAACAAGGATACCGAAAATTCCAGGGCGCGTGCCGAACAGCTTCTGGAACGCGTGGGGTTGGCGGACCGCATGAATTCACGCCCCGGTCAGCTCTCCGGCGGCGAGCGACAGCGCATCGCGGTCGTGCGCGCACTGATTAACAAGCCCAGCCTTTTGCTGGCCGACGAGCCTACGGGCTCGCTGAGCCAGTCGGGCGCGCAATCGCTGTCAGAGCTTCTGCTCGAGGTCAACCGGGAGGAGGGCGCCGCGCTGATCGTGGTCACGCACTCCGATTCGGTGGCGCGTACCATGGGTCGGGTATTGGAATTGGTCGAAGGAAAGTTGGTCACGGCGGAAGACGCCCATGCTTAGCCTAATCCTGAAAAGTCTTCGGTTCTACTGGCGCACCCATCTCGGCGTGCTCGCGGGGGTCTTGCTGGCATCTGCCGTACTAACGGGCGGGCTGCTGGTTGGCGATTCCATCGATTATTCGCTTCGGACCTTCGCGGCGCAGCGCCTCGGGGGCATCCAATACGCGTTGAATCTCCGCGGTCAATTCGTTCAGCAAGACCTTGCTTCCGAGATGGCAAGCCGTGTCCCAAAAAGCATGCGAGGCGCACCCTCAATCCTTCCGAAATCGGCCGCATTCGCCATCGCGTCCGTTCTTCAACTCCCGGGGATGGCCATCCATCTGGGTGATTCAAGTGAGGACCGGAAGCAGATCAATAAGGTCGAGATTCTGGGTGTCGAATCGGATTTCTGGAAGTTTACCGACGGAGAGGCATTCGAGCTTGGAGCAAACGAAACGGCCATAAACGCGAAACTGGCCGATGCCCTCGGCGTGACGGCGGGCGATGAGATTTCGCTGCGGGTATCGAAGCCATCATTATTGGCCAGGGACGCGCCCCTATCCTCTCGCGAAGAGGACCGCTCGTGGCGCGCCCGGTATACCGTAACGAAAGTGGTGGCCGATTCGGAAATGGGCCGATTCAGCCTCGCGCCGAGTCAGGTGGCACCCTATAACGCGTTCGTGAACCGCACATGGATTCAGGAGCAAGTCGAACTGACCGGGCGCGTAAACCTGATCGTCGCCCGCGCGGGTGGTGAAGTTGAGAATATCGACACGTTGTTAGAGGAGTCCTGGTCGCCAGAGCACATCGGCCTCAAATTCCGCACACACGAAAGCGGTACGGTCCAAATTGAAACGGAAAGGATTTTTCTGGACCCCGAAACCGCGCGCGCCGCGCAAACGCTGCCGGGCGCGTCGGGCACGCTGACCTACGTGGTGAATTCCCTGTCGAAAGCCGATCGCTCCACACCCTATTCCTTCGTCATGGCCGGTCCCGTTCCCGAGGGCATGGACGACGATGAAATCGTGATCAACCGTTGGCTGGCCGACCTGCTCGAAGCGGACGTAGGCGACCCGATTGCGCTGGCGTACTCGGAGCTGCAGCCGTCGAACGATTTTGTCGACAAGGTCCGAGAGTTTACGGTTCACAGCGTACGCGAAATGAACGACCTCGAAGTTGAGCGCGATCTCATGCCGACCTTCCCGGGGTTGAGCGATGTCGAAAATTGCGCAGATTGGGATGTGGGCATGCCCATGGACGAGGAGGCGCGGGACGATAAGGCGAACGAACAATATTGGGATAGCTACCATCAAACGCCGAAGGCCTTCGTTACCTTACAGGCCGGGCAGAATATGTGGGCGAACCGTTTTGGCGACGTGACGGCGGTACGCTATCCCGGCGGTGAAGAAGACGCCGCTCGGTTGCGCGAGGCGCTGAAGGCGGAGATGGACCCGTCGCTCGCCGGGCTTTTTTTCATGCCGGTCGGGGAACAAGCGGACGCCGCGGTATCGCAAGCGTTGGATTTTGGCGGGTTGTTCCTTGGGATGAGTTTTTTCCTGATTGCGGCCGCGCTCATGCTTACCGGACTACTTTTCGTTTTCGGCGTGCAACAACGCGCGTCGGAGATGGGGGCCTTGCTGGCGCTGGGCTACACGCCGCGCCGCGTCCGGCTGCTGATGCTGGGCGAAGGCTTCATCATAGCGCTGTCCGGCTCGATCGCCGGGGCGCTAGTTTCTACCGGCTATACGCACGCGCTGATCTACGGACTGACCCGCTACTGGCAGGGCGCGGTGGCGAATGCGCCGATTCTGTATCACGCGGAAAATACCACGCTCGTGATGGGCGGGACGATTAGCCTGATGTGCGCGATGGGCGCGATGGCGCTCGCGATGTGGCGTCAATCCAAACGGCCCGCCCGGGAGCTGCTCACCCTCGATTTCACCCAGGAACAACCGGCAAGTGGTGGCGTGCGATTCCGAAAGCATGGATTTACTCTTTCGGTGGCGGGCGTGATGATATCCATCCTGATTATCGGCTACGCGCTTGTGGCCGATGTGGCCATGATGATGATCCCCTTCTTCGCCGCGGGATCGCTGTTGCTTTTGTCCGGCATGGGCCTTTGCCGTCATGCGCTTATTGTGTTGAACTCGCACGGCAACGCGGAAGGCTACTCCTTACGGACGCTGGCCCTTCAAAACGTGGCGCGGCGTCAAGGCCGAAGCCTGGCGGTGATCGCGTTGTTGGCGAGCGGATGTTTCATGGTTTTCGCCGTGTCGTCCATGCAGGAAGACTTGCGCGCAAACGCCCACGATCGCTCCTCGGGCACGGGCGGGTTTGCGCTCGTCGCGGAGTCTACCTTTCCGCTTCTAGATGATCCCTTCGGGAAATTGGACACGCCAGGCGTGTCCGGTACCGCGATAAAAGTTCGAGATGGAGACGACGCGAGTTGCCTTAACTTGAACCGCGCGCAAACGCCGCGAATTCTCGGTGTGACCGCAAGCGAATTGACATCGCGCGGCGCGTTTTCAAAGGATGAAGCTGGGGCGATCTGGGATTTGCTCGACCTCGATTTACCCGATGGCGCGATACCGGCGATTGTTGGCGATAGCAATACGGCCATGTTCAATCTCATGAAA
>JAPYPO010000341.1 GCA_029937645.1 Candidatus Hydrogenedentota bacterium | reverse complement strand
GAATAGTATCGTCGCAATCCGAATTCATCGCGGCGGCGCGTTCGTAGACCGCGCGGTGGGTCGTCTTATGATAGAGAAAGGGATTCTGGGCGTCGATCGCTTCTGGGGCAAGCCTCGCTCGAACGTGGTGCGGGGCCTTTGCTGGTTCCGACTCGACCCTCACAACGCCATCGCGGCGGACCAGAAGGCGAATCTTAAAGACCCCTTCGCCCAACTCCCCCACGCATTCATCAAGCGTCTGGCGAAGCGCGTCATCATCAATTCGGATGCCAAAATAGGTAGCGCTATCTCGGAGGCGTTCAAGATGCTCTTCCAACAGAAAAAATCCCCCCTCCCAGCGAATAGACTCAAGCAACTGAAAATCAACGTGCCTACGATTCAAGTACGCCATCTTGACCTGGCATTCCTCATACTCCGCCTCTGGATCCGAACCCCACGTGACCCCGCTTCCGACATGCACGCGCGCGACGCCCGCCTGGGGGTCCACCGTCGCCGTTCGGATCGCCACATTGAATTCAGCCTGCCGCCCGGGCGAGATCCACCCTATGCACCCGCAGTACACCCCGCGTGGGAATCTCTCCAGTTCCCGAATGATTTTCATGGTGTTGATCTTCGGTGCGCCTGTCACCGATCCCGAAGGAAACAGTGCGCCGAATATCTCGCTGATCGACGCCCGCGTCTTCGACTTGATCGTCGAAGTCATTTGCCATAACGTCTCATAGCGCTCCGTCTCGAAGAGCCGTTCAACCTCGACGGAACCGATTTCGCTGATTCGCCCCAGGTCGTTGCGGAGGAGATCCACAATCATGATATTTTCCGCCCGCTCCTTCGGGGAATTGCGAAGCGCTCGCGCCGACTCCACATCCTGTCCCGACCCGAGTCCCCGTGCGTGCGTACCCTTCATCGGTTTCGCCGTGAGCGTGTCCCCCTCCAGCCTGAAAAACAATTCCGGGGACAACGATACGATTTTAGTACTTCCCGTATCGATGTAGGCGCGATAATCAGCCGATTGTCCCCGGCAAAGATGTTCAAACCACGCGCGGGCTGATCCGCAAAATGTTGCGCGCGACGGAAACGTGTAATTTACCTGATACGTATCACCCGCGCCCACCCTTTCGCGAATGCGGCGTAGGGCTTCTGTGTATTCCGTTTCGACCACATCGGCCCGCCACTCTCCCAGATCGAACGCGCCTGGAGTCGGCGGCGTCTGGGTAGACAACGCCGATTCAACGCGCTGTGCATACAGGCCAAACCACAGCAGCGGGGCGTCGCCCGCATCATGGACACGAAACGCGGGGTCAAAAGCCGGCGCGGCCTCGTATGCAATGAAGCCAGCCGCATGGAGGCCCGTCGCGACAGCCGCCTCGATTTCGGCCAGCGCGGGTATGACCTCCTCGATACGAGACGCTTCCACAATTGCCGAAGGGCTTCTGTAACACATTTCACCAGAGCGACTTACAAACACAATATCACCTGCGGAACTTCCATCCTTCCGCCCCAAGTCGAGGAGGGAACCCTCGCCCAGCATATCTATCGTTCTGCTCATTGGCTCATTGTATGCCATTAGAAATGGCCCGTCCATTCACTCTCATCCATGGCCATGCTACACTGTAGGTGGTCAAACGCGGAGATTTATCACCATGCTTTTAACCACCATGCTTTTGATAGGCCTTCTGATATTGGCAAGCTGGGCTCTTGCCATAATCTCATATAGGTTAGGCGATGAGGCCCCCGCTCCCGCGATTTGGGCCTTAATGGGTGTCCAACTAGCCCTATGCCCTGTGCTTTTGACTTTCGGGCTTCGGTTTTACCCAATGTTTTGGATTATGCTCCTGCCACTCTTTATCGCCGGTCGCCAAGTGGCAGGCCTTATTGCCCGCGCTGCGGCTAAGAGGCTGTACGGGTCCACCATAATCGCGCCGATGCCGTCCGATTTTAGCCGTGCCCGCGCCCTCGCACGGCAGGGCAATGTAAACGAAGCGCTTAAAGAGTACCGCGCGTATTTTGAAGAAAACCCAGGCAGCGCGACCCCTCTTTTCGAAGCCGCACAATTTCTTGAACAGCAGCGGCGCTACGGGCAAAGTGTCGGCTACTACCGCGAAATCATGAAGACCTTCCACCACCAAAAGGGCGTATGGGCTGAGGCCGGCGTTCGTCTGGCGGCGATTTTTTCCGACTACCTCAACGACTGGACGAAGGCAGAGCCCATTCTCAATGAGGTGGCAAGGACCGTTCCAAGGACGGAACAGGCGCGACAAGCGCGGGAGCGGCTCCATTCCGCCTCGCACCAAGGGGCTTTGACCAACTAAACAACCAGTCCCATCGCATTACCCGGGGGAATCAGATTCGCGCACGCGCCCGGAGCATAGGCGAATAGCGGCGGCCTCTAGATACCTTCTGAATGAAATAGATTTTGCGCCGGTCGCGTTCTTTAATAAAAAGAAACCAGGCCCGGTCCAATGTGTCCTCTAAAAGGAAAGCACACAACATGAATTATCGAATTCCCGTCTCCCACCTCAATTTGGCCATCCTTCCTGCGTTCCTGGCCGTAGTGCTTGCGGGCGCGTCCGGCGCCTGGGCGCAAATAGAAACCTTCACATTCGTGCAGGGCGAAAACGGATACCAGGGATTCGATGATACTTCTCTCTTTTCTGAATCGGACAATTCCGGCGGGGGAAACGACGGTATATTCTCGGGCACAATTAATCGACCCGCGAACGATTTACCACACCGGCGCGCGCTACTGCGCCTCGATCTGTCGAGCATTCCGGAAGGCGCGATTGTTCAGAGTGTCTCTCTTCGGATGCAGGTCGCAGCTTCAGGAGGAGGGTTTGGAGATATTGACTACACGCTACACCGAGTCAGCAATCGATGGGGCGAGGGTACCGTGGTGGGGGCGCTTCAGGGCGGATTTGGTGGCCCCGCACAGTCTGGTGACGCAACCTGGAACGAAAACGAATTCGGAACAAGCTCCTGGGCCAACCCCGGTGGGGACTTTGTACCAACTGCAAGTGCGACTGCGGCTGCAGGATTGGCGGGAGCTATGGTCACCTGGTCCGATGCTGGCATGATCGATGACGTGCAGGCATGGATCGACACCCCTGAAAACAATTTCGGATGGATCGTCATTTCGGCCATCGAGGGAGAACAGCAACGGGTTAAGAAATTTCATTCCTCCGAAGCCACTGCATTCCGACCTGTGGTCACCATCCTAATAGATACCATGCCGAGTGAAGGAGAAGGTGAAGGTGAAGGTGAAGGAGAGGGTGAAGGAGAGGGCGAAGGTGAGGGTGAAGGTGAAGAGCTTCTTTGTGATGTTTTAGCTGAAATTACACTGCAGTGGGAAAACTTCCGTGCCGACTTCTCCATCGCAGACGATGACGTGGATATGGACGGACTACCGGAAGACGCGATACTCCTCCTCTTAGACGCCGTATGCACGATGGAACCGCGCGCGGGTCTCTCATCCGCCGTTTCACACGCCTACGACATCAATCTCGTGGAACTCGATTTGGAATCAGACTCGGTTGCGCTGGCTCCCTACCGCAAGGCGCTAGCGGGTCTATTTTCGACCAGCGTCCGAATCCGAGAGATCTTGACACAATTGATCGAGGACTCCGGTATTCAACTGGCCGGTACATACGAAGCCGTGACGGAAGTGGATGGCGCCTTCTTGCCGGTACCGACTAAGTTGGCCAATGGGGTGGCAGGATTCCTAGTCGCCAACGGCGCGGCCAAGGCCATCAACGAGCCCTTCTCGGGCACAGGCGACCTGGATGGAGACGATGAATCAAACGCGGACGAGTATGACCGAGTGGTTACGCAGGGCGGCGGCACCATCGAGGACTTCGCCTCAGCCGCGGCGGACTCAGGGAACACCGTAGATCCTCCGGACGGGGGCACGTGCGCAGCGATCCCAGGAGGGACCGGCACACCGAATCCGATGGACCTTGCCGCGGTCTTGGGCATAGCCTTGGCGCTGGGATGGATAGGACGCCGTCGCACGCGCCACAATCTTCTGTAGAGTCGAGACACGCCTACGGGCAAGAGGTCCTAACCGTTCGAAATGGCGAAGACGTGGCATGGCGCCGAGCGCTGGTCGAGAAGCTTGTGTCGCTCCAACGCATTGACCCTAAAACGGGTTGGGCTATTGGCAGAACGACAACAACCGCTGGTGGGAAAACGACCCGAACCTGAGCACTTGCTACACGCTACTCGCGCTGGAGTACGCGCTTCTCGGCAATGATCTCTCGCGCATTCTCGACGCGGGCGGAGAGATCGAAATAAAAACCTTGAACGAGGAATAGCTCTAGTCGATATAGTATAGATGCGTCAGCGTTCGCAGGATCAGCGCATTTCCCGACACGGCCGGCGATGCGGTGAAACCCGACTCGAACCTAACCTCGGTAAGTTCTTTGAATTCCCGCGACGCCTCGATCACAGTCACTTTGCCCTGCTTGCTGGAAAAGTAGACCTTGCCGCCGGCAAGAAAAGGTGTCGACCAGTAGTTACCGCCGATGCGCTCACTCCAGTGTACCTCCCCAGTCTTGGCATCCAAACACGAAGCGACACCGTTGTCACTGACCATAAAAAGCAGGTCGCCGAAGATTACCACCGAGGTATAGCTCGGGGCGTTTTCGGCGGTATTCCAGACGATGTGCGCATCGGGTACATCACCGCTACCGGAGGGATCGATAGCCGCCAGCGCTGTATCGCCG
>JAPYPO010000340.1 GCA_029937645.1 Candidatus Hydrogenedentota bacterium | reverse complement strand
CTTTGGAAACAAACAAGCCGAAATCGTCGTGCAGCCCAATTTTGATATCGTAGTCCCTACACAGGATATGGACCCCCTCCTCACCGTCCCCCTCGACCAGTTCGCCATCCGCGAGAGCACGGGGCAAGCGACGGTCTACCACCTCAACAAGGACAGCTTCACCCAGGCCCTTCAAGACGGCCACGACGGCGACGCCTTTGTAGAGTTTCTCCTGAATCACAATCGCGGCGGATCCCTGCCCCACAATGTGATGACGACCCTGGACGACTGGCGCGGCGGCATGCGGCGCGTGCGGCTCAAGACGATCCACGTCATAGAGGCCGACGATGCGCTCGTGATGACGGAGATAACGCATCGCCGGAAATTCAAGAAGCATCTCGAAGTCGTCGACCCGAAGCGGCTCGCCATTTATTCCAAGATTAGCAAGGCCGAATTGACGAAACATCTGGAGAAAGACGGCTTCATCGTAGAATAAGTTCCCTCCGGTTTCCCGGACTTTTTGAAAGCGCACATCAACAGGGAATATAATTGATATCATCAGATTAGGGCCGCTACCGTGTCAGAGGCACCACGCATAATGGAGTTCCCCCACCCCAGCGAAACGACCCTATGGTTGGTAGCCGCCCTTTTTTTGGGTCTACTCTGGGCCGGCGTATGGATCGATTCTCGAAGGCGCAAACAAAAAACGCGCCGCCGTGTCCAGAGCGAAATCGAAGCCATGATGGAAATCATCCGGGAACGGAATTTCTCCGAGGAGGAAATCAAGATCCTCGTCGAACTCGTCAAACACCGGGCCCCGCTCCATCCTCTCCGCGCCATCACGACCCGCCTCGACTACGACCGCTGCGTCGATGAAGAAATGGCCGCGCTTGAGAAGAAGAACAACCCCGGCGAATTTGAGCGCATCGGCCTGCTCCTTCGAGATATTCGGGGAATTCTCGGCCTCGACTACGTCCCCTTCGGGCAGCGCATTCACTCGACCCGGGAAATTCATGCGGGCCAGTTCGTTTCCGTCGCCAAGGCCGACGAAGCCACGCCCAAATGGATGCGCATGATCGTCGATGAAGTGGATGAAGCCTATTTCACACTCGCCCCCCGGGCCAAGGCAGGCGATAGCATGCCCGCGATTGGCGAAGGCGACATGCTGCGTTGCCGTATGTGGCGCGACGACGACGCCCGCTACGTATTTACCACTGAAATCATTTCCGCCGAATCCGGCCCCCTCTCCTGGCGGGCCAAGCACACCAGAGATCTCAAGCGCGTCCAAGCGCGCGGCCACTTCCGCATCCGCCACGACCAGACCACCACCATCGCCATCCTCAACGGTTCCGTCGATGGAAACATGGACAACGTCAGCGACCGCCACGCCGTCACGAAAATGCGTGGCCGTATCACCAGCATAAGCGCCGGCGGCTGCGCCCTCGTCATACAACAGCCCGTGTCCAAGCAAGTCCTGTTGCGCATTTCCCTCGATCTTCCCGGCGGAGACCCCGTCCCGCTCGAGGCCCGGATCGTGGCGACCGCCCCCATTTCCGGAGGCCGCAACCTTGTGCGCGCTTCCTTCGTGGGGCTCGACGATACGCGGCGCGACCGCGTCGCCAAATACGTGCTCCACCGGCAGCAGCACACGCTCAGTGAAGACCAAGAAGTTGCCGGCTAACATGTTTGCAGAAGCGTTTCACGGACTCCAACAAAACCTCCGAACCCTCGTGCTCTACGTAGGGCTGGCCACGGCATATCAATCAGCCTTCCTATTCGGGCACCACACGCTCATTCTACCCATTGAGGAAACACTCGACCCGGTTTACCTGGACGTGTATGCCTTCTCGACAACGATCCTCCACGCGCTATACTGGGCCGCCCTCCAATCCATTTGTTTCGCCCGATTCGGCCGAAAAATCGACCAGCCCTTCTGGAAAATATCGGGGGATTGGGAGTCCCTCAAGCGATTCTTCAAACTGTGGTTTCTCCTGGACCTTGGCGCTCTAACGCTCCTATCCGTCGCTGGAAAACTTGCTTCTGGAATGGACGACGAATTGCTCGCCAAAATGACATTTTGTTTTGCCCTCGGCGCGGTCGTCACGGCCGCGCCCTTCGGGATCGCAGTAATGTTTCACGGTCGATTCGGCCCGGAAGAGGTCAGGGCGGCGCTCAGTACCCTTGCCGCTCAGTTGCCGCGAGCCGTGTTGGTCGTACTCATGGCCTTCTTCGTGTCGATGTTTCTCATCGATATTCAGGCTTCAGAAAACTTCGCCATAGGGCTAAGGCCTCTGCTCTACATCGTCGACGCCTACCTCGACTGCCTGATTTTCTGCTGCGTATGGTACTTATGCATGCTCAACCGCGACGAAGATACCGAAGACATTGACTTCGACTTTTAGGAATGGTGCTAACCTCATGAAAATTGAACTCCCCTACGGCGATACCACCGTAGATGCCAATTTGGAAAACGCGCGACTACTCGACACGCTGGACATACAGCCCGTAGCGGCGGTCGCATCGCCCAAAGAGGCCATCGAAGCTGCCTTACGCGATCCCATCGGCCTTGATGGGCCGGCACTTGCCTCCTTCAATCCCGGCGAATCAGTCGTGATCGTCGTATCCGACTCCTTTCGCCAGACACGCGCCGATCAGATGGTCCCCGTTCTCCTTGAAGAGCTTAACGCAGTCGGAATACCCGACGAAAACATCTCCATTCTTTACTCCACCGGAACCCATCGCGGCCCCACCGAAGACGAATCCCGCGGCCTCCTCGGAGACGAAAGCTTTGCGCGCCTTCAAGGCCGCCTCTTCTCTCACGACGCGTGGAACGAAGACGAACTCGTCTCCATCGGAACGACCCAGCGCGGCACGCCCGTCGAAATCAATCGCCGCCTCCAGGAAGCCGACCGAGTCATCGCTACCGGGGCCATCGTCTATCACTACTTCGGGGGATTCGGTGGCGGGCGTAAGTCCATCGTTCCCGGCGTAGCATCCGGCAAGACCATCGCGGCCAACCACTCGATGAATCTCCATCCCACCAACGACACCCTCGACCCCAACGTAAGAATCGGCGCGCTCGCGGGCAACCCCGTCGCGGAAGATTTGCTGGAAGCCTCCTTGTTAACCCAAATTGACTTCATCCTCAACACAGTCCTCAATCGGGACGGGCAGATCGCGAGAGTCTTCGCCGGCGACATGAAAAAGGCGCACGAAGCCGGATGCGCGTTCGCCGCCGAGATATTCACCGCGCCCATCAGCGAGCAAGCCGATATCGTCGTCGCGGCTTCGGCAGGGACGAAAAACTTCCTGCAGACTCACAAATCTCTCTTCAACGCGTATCAGGCCGTAAAGCCCGAAGGCCGGATTATTCTTGTTGCCCCCTGCGCCGAGGGAATTGGGGCCAACCAATTCCAACAATGGCTCCGCCTGGGCGACCGCTCCAGCATCATCGCCGCCCTACGTAAAGATAGCGAAATAAACGGTCAAACGGCCCTCTCCACCATCGAGAAAAGCCCCATCACCACCTTCGTCACCGAAATGGACGAAGAGGCTATCGCGCTTCTCCAAGCGGAAAAGGCCAGCAGCCTACAGGCCGCGCTCGACGACACCGTTAAATTGATTCAATCCCGAGGGATAGAAACGCCCACCGTATACACCATGCCTTCCGCAGCCTACACCGTGCCCCGCCTGGATACATAAACATCCCGAACGCGGCCTCTTTGTACACCCCCCGGCCCTGTGTTATGGTCAACCGCTCAGTCTTCCTCGGAACATAAACACCTTCGAGTCGCACTGCATACACGAGGCAAAAATCGATACCAATAGGAGTAAACGAATGAAAATCCACACGATAACTACAGCCTTCGGGCTGATGCTGGCCACCGTCTTTAACCCAAGCGCCTTCGCCGAAGAGGCCCTCTATCACCACATGCATCTCACCGCGACCAACGCCGAAGAAGGCGCCGCGTGGTATGCCAAACACTTCGGAGGCGTCACGGGCGCTCGGAAATCCATGACGAGCATTGACAAGACCGCTTTCATATTCTTCAAGAAAGAAGCAGGCTTTCCGGGGAGCCGCGGAAGCGCCGTGGACCACATCGGATTCTCCGTACCCGATATCGAAGCGAAGATGAAAGAACTCGAAGCAGCGGGCGTGAAAATCGTCAGCGGCGTGCAAGCGGTAGCGACCTTCAAAATTGCCTTCGTAGAAGATCCCTGGGGCACCTACATCGAGGTCATCGAAGACCCCGATCTCCTCGGTTTCCACCACATCCACCTCCACTCCCCCGATGCGGATGCCACGATCAAGTGGTATCAAGAAATGTTCGGCGGGGAGATTCTAGACAATTTCAAGGGCATAACCGCGCTCAAGACCATTCCCTATGGCGTACACGGTGTGTTGCTCATGGTCCAGCAAAATCCAGAAGCGAAGGCTCCGACCAAAGGCCGCGCGATAGATCACCTGAGCTGGAGCTTCACCGATCTCGATGCAGTCGCTGAAGTCCTGAAGGGCAAAGGCGTCAATTTCACCATGGATCCGCGCCCCTACGGTAACAGTGGCGTACGAATTGCCTTCATCGATGGGCCGGACGGCGTGAACATCGAACTCGTACAACCAGCGACCAACTAGTGGTTTGATTCAGGCAGATGGATTGTTAATCCGCCGTGCCACTACCCAGGAAACTGAGCAAAAACGGGGACTGACGCAAGCGTAGCGAGGCACGAGCGGAGACGGGTCTGT
>JAPYPO010000339.1 GCA_029937645.1 Candidatus Hydrogenedentota bacterium | reverse complement strand
CCGCTGCGGCCCTACCGAATCTTCCACAAGCATCGTCGCTGCCGAAACCGGCCCCGGGCCAAACCCACCAGGCGTTTCGAAGGGTCTTCCGCTCTGGGTATATATTGTCTCTGCGGGCTGTCCATCTGGAAGCAGAACATGTAATCGGAACGTCCGCTTACTCGTGTGCGGAATGCTCGCTTCGGATGCCCAACGCTCCTCTTGCTCCTTAAATGATCGCCCGGGGAACTGAAGGTCTCGCTCCTCTAAATATCCCGTTACTGCGGTGAACACCGACTCGCCCTCGGGAAAGGGCCCGCGTTTGAGCACGACTCTAATATCCTGATCCCCCGATTCGAAATCACGCCCTCGCTCCAACAGCACCGGCTGGTAGCCCTTTTTTCTCACCAACAGCAGGAACGGTTCATCCGGCGCCTGTGCGCGATTGTCGATACCCGGGCCACCCCAAAAAAAACGCCCCTGTTCCCCCCGCACTCCTCCCTCGATATCGCGGACGTAGTACCTCACATCCGCATCCTCCAACATAGCGCCCGACTCGTCGCGAATGGTGCCCGCCACGACCGTCGAGTTTGCCCGTCGTGCGACGAGGCGTATGGTTGTGGGGGTGTCGTCGGCATTCAATAAGAGGTCCCGCCCTTCGACGAGGGTGATGGGCTCATCGGAGGAGTCTATCGAGAGGGGCGTGTAGTGGGTCACTGAATTGCTGACCGAAAACTCGACTGTTCCATCCTTCTCCGCAGAAAATTCAAACGAACCATCCGCGCGGGTATAGGCCGTCCGCTTCCATTCGACCTCAGACGTCAGTCGAACGACGGCCCCCGGAATGGGGTCAGTCGGATCATAGCCATCCTGACCTTCCTCCGTTCGAACGGCTACCTGTCCCAAGATTTGTCCCGCCCGCGTTACGCTAAAGATCATCTTCGCGCCGTCCATTCGTCCTCCCGTTGTCCTGTCGTCACTGGCGGCCGTCGGGACATGTATCGCTTCCATCGCGACTTCGCCATCAATGTGTACCGACATTACAGATCGCGGCTTATAGTCGTATCGAAAGCCGAACTGTCCCGAGGCGTCGGTGACCGTCTCCTGAAGGGGCTTCGCCTGGATCCGTGCTCCGGTAATCGGGTTGCCTGCTTCGTCCACCAATCGACCCGTATACGTGGGCGCCTCTGCCTTAGCCAGATGAAGATGCTCGACCACGATCTCGACATTGTCCGTGATTTCACCAACGGCGATCGGATCGATACGCGCGGCGTTGCCCATGACATCCAATTCGAGGGGATACCCGGTCGCCGCCAGCGACGCAAGTACGAATTCGCCTTTGTCGTTCGTTCGGGCTGAGGGGTTGTGGATCCGCAAGTGCTGTGTGCCGTTCGGTAGTAGCTGAGTTGCCCTGACCTTCTGGCCCGCAATGGGAATACCGTCCGCGCTGAGGGCTCGGCCCCGGACGGCCGCGGCGCGCTCCATTTCGGAAACTAGATCCTCATCCGGTTCGCCCCCGCTCAAAAAGGCAGTCAGAAGCGCACCGCCCTTCGGTCGTAACGTGACATCATCGGCAGCGGCCCACACCAGCCAGTCCCACAGGCCTAAGTCCGATACTCGAAACGTTCCGTCCGCTTCGGTATGGCCAGCGTGTTTCCCTATCCTATCTTTATGAGTTCCCATGAGAATTGCGGCCTGCACGGGCTCACCCGTATCCGCCATGATGACCCGCCCCGAAAGGTGGGTCGTCGGTCTTGAAACCGAAAGATCGAGGAGCGTGAGAACAACGTCTGCGGTTCCGTCTGCCGCGAGTTCTAGCTCCTGCCGCGCGCTCATCCAGACGCCGTCTATCCTCTTTTGTCCAGTCACTCGTATCGGGGAAATCGCTGCGATTCCATCGATTGTAATCTCCCCCGTCGCGTCGGTTATGCCGCCTAACGAAGCCCCTGAGCTATGGCCCGACCCACCATGACTCCAAACGGTTACGTCACTGACCGGTGCTCCATCCGGGGATTCCACCCGCACATGGATCCGGCCGCGAGCGGGCAAGGTGACATCGTGATTCTGCGAGTTATTGATCTCGATCAGTCCGAATTCTTCGTGTTCGACGAGAAAGGACTTGAAGTTATCCAGAGATGGAATCGAGTACCTCCCGTCAGGTCCGGTCACTGCGCCCACGACGCTACGCACAATCCAGACCTTCGCGCTCTCAAGAGGTTTTCCCGACGGATCCCGCACAATTCCAGATTGAAGAAATGGGGCACGCAGAGGGAGGTCGATCTCGATGTCTTTGTTATCCGGTTGATGAATCTTGGTTCCCAGCCATCCACCGAGATCTCCGGACCGTGCAAAAACAAGGTTGCCGTGCCTCAGGCGTCTCTCGAAAATAGCCAACCCCGCAGCATCCGTTATCTTCGTCGATCGATGTTGTTCCGCGTCGCGCATCGAATTTGGTTTTAGTCCACCAGAATCGACGCTCACTGACACCACCTCAATGCCCGAGGCTGGCTGCCCGTGCGCATCGACTACCCGAACAGTCACTTTGCCGTCCGTGAACTCCCAGTCGGCTTCGGATTGACCGACCGAGGGCATCGCCCCCACGAACAAGAAAGGAATCATCAGAGCAGCGTAGCGAATCATGGCCTCACCTCCGTAGTACGCTAGCGATCATTAGTGCAGCCCGTGGCTGGAATGCCTATCACGAGACCGCGCTACGCTGATTGAATCAGATTCGGCGTGACGAGTCAACCAGCGCGTCGCGGTCTCCGAAAGGTTGTGGAGATTAAGCCCACCTACCCCACCTGATTTCGTAAGCGCGTCGTTCGCTTCGCTATTTAGATGGGATGCCTCGGCCGTTTTTCTTTTGGGGCTCCTTGGGGGCAAAAGCGTGTCCGCTACTTGCCCTTTCGTGTCCGCACATTACCACACGGCCGCTCGTTCGATTACAGGCTCGTATCCGAAGCTTCCAATTGGATGGGCGGGATCGGAATTTGATCAGTGCTTGTGTCGGAAACGGTGAACTGGATCAAGGCGGAGGCCAGTTCGACCGCCTCCCGTTCATGATTTTGAGGGTATCCGTACGCGACTATCTCCAGTTCGTATTCGCCATGCGGTATGTCGTCGATGGAAAAGGCGCCGTCTTCTTCGAAAACGGCGGCGTAGGACGGGGGAATAGAGTTTTCGGTGGCATCGCCGGTGATTCGGCGAGCAATAGTCCGTACCCATCGAGGGTCGAAGGGGGTCGTCGCATAGGGGGGTACGGTCAGGTCGAGGGAACCGGTGACGGTTTCGCCTCCACCCCCAATCTGGATGGACAAGATTTCGTTCGCGTGAGGATGGATTCCGACTATTTGTGAGAGGTATTGATTTCCTGTGGCACGCATTCCGGCGATCATAGGAACAGCGGGAACGCGGTCAAATATGAAGTTCCCGTCGATATGGGAGGTATCGTCGAAGGACCACTGTACCGGCGACGGTTCCATACGGGTGATACGCGGATTGAGGTAGTACTGGGCAGTGGTTTCGGAAACGAGTGTAACGGTCGTGTTCGGGCGAGTCTCGGATCCGCGATAGGCGGTGCCCTCAACTCGCGCCCAGGGGATAAGGGTTAGGGTGAGTTCGTCCGATGGCCGGCTGTGTTCCACCAAGTGATAGCCCGAATCATGAAGCACGAAGAGATGTCCGCTCTCTTCGCTGGCGGGCAGTTTGAATCGTCCTCGATTGTTTGTTTTGGTACGGGTGTCGATAAAAACCCGTTGTTGAAACTTTCCGTTTCTTACGTATACACTTTGGCCCGAAGCTATCCAAAAGACTTCCGCGCCTTCCACGGGTTGTGCAAGGGCGTCCGTGACGACGCCGCGGATGGGCTCTCCTTTGCGGAGTCGAATGACGAAGGGTTCGATGGGCTCGCCGAGTTTAACCAAAGGACTGGTCGCGGGCAGGTAGCCTTCTGCGAGAATGCCCACGGCGAAGGCGGTGGTCGTCGGATAACTGATGTGGACCCCATCGAGTTTCTTCGAGAAATGGCCTTCGTCTGATTGAATCTTGGACGGCGTGGACATGGAAATCCAATCGATCCGTTCGCTCCTTTCACGCTGCCAGCCGTTTTTCACCTCGAACTCCCTGACGGGCTGGCCGGTTTCGTCGTCGACGACGGTGCCTTGAAATACGGGCCGCTGGTACATAGTGATTTCATAGGGTTCCTCGCGGGGAACCATGATGCTCGTACTCATTCCCATATAACTTCGGTCGCGGCGGCCCCCCTCCTCCCTCCGTACGCCGAAGGAGAACTCAACGCTTCCTTCCAGGGGAATATGTTCAATTACGAAGTGTCCGTCCTGATCTCCGTCGGCCCCAAGGTTGACGCTATACTCTCCATTGCCTGTATTCCATCGGCCCGCGTATACATAGGCCTTGGGAATGGCTTCGCCCGCCTCGTCCACGATGCGCCCATAGATGGTCCCGCCGAGGCCCATTTCGATCTTCAAGGGACTCATATCGTATGTAACATCCACAGCTACGACCTTTGTAGGATATCCACGCTTCACGACGGCAAGGTTGTGTTCGCCGGCCGGAAGACAGGCGAGGGAGAACGAGCCGTCCCATCCCGACCGCGTGGTGGTGGCGTCTTCAATGGGGGCATTGGCGGTTACTCCCGGACCGCCGGGCGTTGTCGAATAGGAGTTGTGACCGAGTATAAGCCCGGATTTCCCATTTGGAAGAGTCATCTTGAGATCCGCCGGCATCGAT
>JAPYPO010000338.1 GCA_029937645.1 Candidatus Hydrogenedentota bacterium | reverse complement strand
AGCCTTTGAACTTCGACTCCCGCACAGAAGTTGGGGCCACTGAACGCGCTGACGATGTCCACCTACTCCTCTATCGGGATGGTAGCGGATTCGAGGTCCAAGTGCAATAGTGGAATCGACATGTGCATTAGTGGAATCAAAAGAAAGGACAGCCGCAACGGTCTAAGCGAAGGGAGACCATTGATTGCAGGGGCCGCGGATCTCGTTGCCCGCGGTATCGAATCGTCGAATCTTCTAGACTAGCGGCCTGCGGAATCGCGCAGCCACGCCGAGAAGCCCTAGACCCAGCAAGGCCACCGTTGTCGGCTCAGGAACCTCCGGATCTTCGGGAGGGGTATCGAAACCTGCCCTCATCGTATCGAGCAGGTAGATATTCCCATTTCCGTTCGTGCCGAATTCGGAAAAGGCGCTGCCTCCGTCGCCTCTATTGGGGGATCCAGCTTCGTTTTCATCGTACTGATCGTTCCACATGTAGCCCGTCGGGTCTGTAGGGCCTCCCATTATAGATTGAAAATCCAGGTACTGAAGCGACTCGGGATAATCGGCGCCCAAGTCATCAAATAGAGAGTAGTTAAATGCAAACTCAACGATATTGTCGTTGAGCGGATCGATGCGCGAATAGAGCGCTACGACTCCCTCATGCTCGCCCGCATCGGCGACGCCCTGAGGTATATAGCCGTCGTTCACGATGATATCCTCATCGTAGCCGTCCATGTCGTGATCGCCATCCGCCTCTTCCAGGGGATTGTCTTCATTCGTAACGTTGAGGCCTGAAGCGCCGATATGATCAAGTCCACCAACATCCCCATCGGCACCATCAGCATCTCCGTCATGCGTGTTTCTATCTGAATCTCTGTGCGCCGTATTGCTATTTCCGTTAAACGTCGTGTTGGCACCGTCACCCGACTGGGTTTCCGGGTCAATCGTCCGCAGAAGAATGCCGCCGGTACCATCCGGATCATCGCTAAACCGAATGCCGTACTCCCATGCCAACCCTTCAGAATCATCACTAAAGTCAGGATCTGATGTCAGGTGTTCCCGACTATAAAGTTCGATGGAAAAGTACATGTACGTGGTATCCCATCCATACTCGCCACGCACGATATCCAAGCTGCCCCAATACTCTTGGGCTCCGAACCGTTCTGTACCTCCATCGTTTATCACCTCAAAGGTCGAATGAGTCGGACGTTCGTAGACTTCGTTCTGATACCGGTCGGCATCCACGCCACCACTTTCTGCGTTTTCTTCTGCCTGTTCCACATACCAATACTGTGTATCATCAACAATGAACGAGCGGTCACCGGTTCTGGAATCGAAGAATTCTTGACTGTACGTTGGGTTAGGCAAAGGTATAAGGTCGCCCCACGCGGCCTGTGGTAATACGAGGGGGAATACGACTGCGCAGGCCAGGGTTGTAAATCCTACTCCAATGCGAGATAGCGGCTTGCTCAAAGAGTCACGCACAGTTTCTTCCTCCGAATTCTGTTGATTCTCGTGTATTACTCGTCTAACACAGCAAGACTCATGCCGCGCGAATACGTTTCATAAAAAGTGTATTTATCGTTTTATGATGGCGTAATCGCTATTTGTTCCGAAAATAGTAGAATTCCGAGTTGGCCGTTGACAGATTTGTGAAAACGTTGTTCAACAGTGACAAACTTCTGCTCAGCAAGAAAAAAAGGCCCCGAGGGGCTTCGCCGGAGTCCGACGTTGCGCCTCGGGGCCCTATCTTGCTGGTTTGAGGGTCTTTATTCTTACTTCTTCTGCCGCACTACGATTACGCGTGCCGTCTAGCCTTAGCCAACTCCAAGCTCGCGCCAGGATATGGGCGAGTAAAACCTGACGACATTGGCACCAATCATGCGCTGATCAGCCGACCAACTATCTTCCAGCCCCGGCACCTGATAGATGCCCGGCACCTGGCCACCCATGTTGAAGTCGTTACCGACGATGGTCCCAAAGATATTGGTCTGCCGGTTAAGCATCACTTCGCCTTGGGCATAGAACCCTCCCATGATGGTCATCTGGGAGGAGTTGGAGATGTTCATTTGGTCCTCTGCCTGGACGCCTAGTACATTTTGCGGGAAGCTTGCGGCGGTCGTACCGTCGGCATTCTTCGTCAATAGCGAAATGTCGATGGTCACGTCGCCGCCATCGCCAGAGAGGTCCGCGTCATAGGCGAGCAACGTGCCTTTGCCCGTATACTGAATCTCGTTCGGGCCTCCGTCATCCGTGAAGAATATATCGCCGTCCACGGGGACGCGACCGTTTATGGTTAGTTCCGCCGTGGCTGCGTCGAAGTAAATGTAGTTCTCTGCAGGATCAAGGACGCTCTTATCCGGCAGGGGAATTCCGCCGTGTCTACCCGACGGGGGACCCGTCGTAACCGCTGCGACGGATTCAATATAATCACCTGTCGTGGCGTTCCAATAGAAGCCGGTGCCGCCGCTGGCGATAGTCAAGTCGCCTGCGTAGGAGGTGACGTTTTCCTGATAGTAGGCCAGGTGGTCCACGCCGCCGTCGTCCGCGAAGGTCGGCATAGGCACGGCGCCGCCGAGATCGTAGCTGTTCGAGTACCCGTTGTCGCTGTGCGCGGTCTGGGGGTTGCCATTCGCGTCCAGGCCGTTGCCGGTCCAGCCGTCGGTGACGTAAATGCCGTCCATCAGTTCCTTATTCGAGTTTCCAGCGACGTCGGCTTCACCGATCTCGCTGTTGCCCGATAGGCCTACTAGGCCTTGCTACACACGAAGCTTCGCATTCAACGTGTCGACCGTTTCGCCATTTACGGTCGTGGTCGGCGGCGCCGGAATGCGCGCCCAAATGTCGGCATCCGGGGTATTGGCACCCGACGTTTCGTAGTTATTGTGGATTAAGCTGGTGCCGCTCAGTTCGAGGGCCGATACCGCTTCGTCGCCCGGATCCAGGCCCGTGCCGAGAAGGTGTACCGATCCATGAACTTCAACGTTTCCGTTGATGAGGCCGCCGGCCTGGCCGGTGCCGGCAAAGATGGCGTTCGACCAAATATTGACGTTCGATCCGTTCATGACTACTTCCGTCTTGCGTTCCACGCCTCCATCCGTCGTGCGCGCGAAGGCGTATACGGTGAAGTAATCCTGCTCATCATCTTCGTCGGTGCCTCCGAGGCCGTTGTTGTCCTCCCCATCGGAACCCCAGTCCACGGCATAGGCAAAGAATTCGATGCCAGGCATACTATCCATCGTGATGGGCGTCACCTTCGTGGCGTCAAAGGTAGGCACACCCTCAAAACTCGACCCTGCTATGATGCCAACCATTCCATCACGATCGTCGGCTGTATCGCCCGCCGCGCCTCTGAGCTCCGCACTAGCGAAGGCGAGCGCCGCCTCGACACCTTCCAGGGTATCGTTGAAGTTTGTGTAGGCGGTCACTTGATTTATTTGGTTCAAATTGCGGTTTGCCATGGCTGCGATAAGAATCGCCATGGCCATCATAAATATGAGGGCTAACATCAATGCCGCGCCTTGGTCACTTCGAAAGTTTTGAGTTTTCATAGGCTAGTTCCTCACTGCGAACACTTGATCCAACCGCTTTGTCGCCGGTTGCCGTCCGCTGTTGCCTTCGTCAAATAGCACCAAGCTGAGTTGCAACCCTCCCGCTGTTCGGATGCACGCAAAGCCACCTTCAGGGTTAAGGTGATTCGTCAATACGCGCACCACGCTGCCGTCTGCATCTAAATGAACCAACTGGGTCGAGGTATATCCATCGTTATTGGCATCGCCAAAGTCGGGGGTAAACTCCATCACCGTAGAGAGGCCCACCGTGAAATCCTGGTTAATCGCCGTCGCGTTTCCATCCATGGACGCTACAATTTGAAACTGGATCGATTGGACCGACTGCGTTCCCAATGCGACCGTCCCTGCGCCGCCGTCCTCGGATTTCAGGGTACCCGATTGCGCCATGCGCATGATCCGGGTCATGTACTGGAGCGATAGCCGCCCCTCGTCGCGCAACATGGCGAGCGATTCTTGCTGCATCGCGGATCGGGTCATCGAGTCGTTGAGGGTGTACATGCCTAGCATGACCACGGTGAGAATACTCATGGTCACCATCATTTCAATAAGGGTAAAGCCATTTGAACGCGTCATAAGTCGTCCCCTTTTCCTAGAGCGTATATACAAGCGTGGAGGTGCGAAATTTGTATTCGTAGCCTTCGCTCATTCCGGCGTCCATCTTGACTTCAACTTGAATCTCAAGAGGATTCGGCAGGGAGTCGCCCAGTGTCTCAAGCTCTCCGTCGGACAACGGAATCTCTATCTCTCTGACTGATCCCTCATCACTTGTGATGAGCGCGGCGATAGTCACGGTCACGTTGCCGATGCCTTCGAGGAGCATGGTGCCGTCATCCGAAAGGTCGAATTCAAGGCCATCCCCGTTAAATTGCATCGTCCTGCTCAAATCTCGGCCGCGGATGCTTTCGAGAACGCCGTGGCTGAAGTGAGAGGCCGCGACACGGATATCGGTCACTTTTGCCTGGTTGGAAAGAGAGATGATGGATTGCATCATGAGGACCAGGCCGACGGCCATCACGCCAGCCGCGAACATAAGCTCGATAAGGGTTAACCCGGCGTCGTTCTGGCGCATCTTTAATTTTCTCATACACGATCCCTCCCAAAAGGAATTGGCCATCTATTGTTCATTCTACCCCGGATTTCCCATTTGGAAGAGTCATCTTGAGATCCGCCGGCATCGATT
>JAPYPO010000337.1 GCA_029937645.1 Candidatus Hydrogenedentota bacterium | reverse complement strand
GCTCCGGTCGCCGACGGGTCCATATGGGTAATCTCGGGTTAAGGGAATTTCCCATGTGGTTTTGGAACGAAGACCCGTCAAAGAAATCCCGCAATTCCGTGAGGAGCCAACTTGTTTGAAGGTGCCACCCGGTTCTCAACTCTGTCCTTATCTCAATTTCCCGCGAAGCGGGTTTCGACTTGCAATGACAGGTCGGGAGATCTAAGCATGTGGTGGAAATAATTTTGCAAAACTTTTTGACGACCCTGCGAGCTAGGGACGTACTGGAGTCTCATGATGCTTGACCACTTGGTTTACGCAGCCCCAAACCTCAGCGAGGCCATCGACGAAGTCGAGGGGCTGCTGGGTGTGCGGGCCGCGCCGGGTGGGAGCCATCCGGCTTGGGGGACGGCTAATGCGCTGTTGGCGCTGGGTCCGGATGTGTATTTGGAGATTATCGGGCCTGACCCGAATCTGCCTCGGCCCGAGACTGGGTACTCATTCGGGATTGACGATCTGGCTGCGCCGCGTCTGGTGTCGTGGGCGGTGAAGGCGCCGAATATCGAGGAGCGGGTCAACGCGTCGCGGGAACGGGGCTACGACCCTGGGCCAATCCAGGACGGCAGCCGTCAGCAGATTGACGGCCCGCTTTTGCGATGGCGATTGACGCGGCCTCGATTGGAGGAGGGCGTGGGGTTGGTTCCGTTTCTCATCGATTGGGGCGACACCCTGCACCCGGCGGGCAACGCGCCTCGTGGAGGCGCGTTCGTGTCTATGCGCGCAGAGCATCCGGAGCCGGTGCGCGTGGGCGCATCGCTTGAGGCGCTTGATGTTGAATTGGCGGTTGAGCTTGCGCCCGTCCCCCGGCTCGTCGCCGTACTCCGGGGCGAGAAGGAAGAGATTACTCTCTTGTAGCGATGTTCAATTTTTTTTAGCCACAGAGGGAACCACGAATGAACACGAATAGACATGAATTGTGAAAACATTAGTGTTCATTGGTGTCCATTCGTGGTTCAATAAGGAGAACGCCGGAACGGCAGAGCCTGATGAATTCTCACCGGCACAGCCGGTGGCTTAACGTTGAGTTACGGTTGCACTTAGACCTTGAATCCAGCAAGCTGTTGCGGCGTGTAGCGTTTACTCTACTGCATCCCCACTTTCCTCACCTGCCTTATCCTCGACACTCACAGGCGTCAAATGCAACAGCCGCGTTTCCCCTGGTTCCATCGGTATAGTGACGAGGCGTTTTTGGGTCCAGCCGATCTCCGGGTCGATCACATCGCGGAGATCATAGGGCCTCTGCAAATCCAATACGCGCTCGCCCGCATCGCGCGCGTGGATGTAAACGAGATTCGCGGCGCGCTGAATCGTTTCTCGCGTGGGAGACATCGTCTGTCGCAGAAGCAGTGGCTGGCCTAATACGGCGAGCAATTCGCGTAACAGCCCCACGCTCACGGTCGGCTGGCAAATGTACACCGATGACCAACCCTCTTCCAAGAATTTCAGGCCCGCGCTTACGGTTTCGGAATCGGCGTAGGTCGATAGCGTATCCACGGATTCGTCTTCGATGTAAAACGCGGGCGACACGGAAACGCCCGACCCAAACGCGGCTCCTTCTTCTATCCATTCGCCCGAGAAAGCGTAGGCGCTCCGATCCAGAAGTGGATCCGCGCTAAGCCGCACATCCATCCGCGTCGTTGCGCTGATATGTTCGACCGCGCCCGCTTCATTCACATAGCCCGGCGCGTAGAGCCAAATCACCGCGGCACGTTCCGCTTCGAAGCGGCTGTGAAGCGCGATTCGGGATTCTTCGCTGAGTTGAAACGCGTTCAACATGAGATACGCACCGGAGCTGGGCGAGTCTCCCGACAGCACATCGCTCATCAAGACGAATTGGAGCGAGCATCCCGCCTCAAGGGCCGTATCCCGATTTGCCGATAACGCATCCGCGAAGAAGGCCGCATCGTCCCGTTGATACGCGCCGCTCCGATCATCAAAAACGACGCTCAGCGTCGGTGCGTTTTCCCCGTCATCGAGCGGCACGGCGTCCAAACGCACCGACGCAGTGCGCAATCCGCCGATCCCTTTCCACAACGCCTCATCATGCAACCCGCCAGTCCCCAAGGCGTCGGATACCGCGTACGACAATCCCTGGACCGAAGCCATGGCGAAATTCCGGCGGTACAATCCCACCAGATCGCCGATGCGAAGGCCACTCGGGCGCACAACCTCTCCCCCCGCCTCCCGCTGCCCGATACCCGTGCGCGTATTGTCGATGAGAAGCCACTCTTTGCCCCGCAACAACGCAGCATGAATCGCGCCCGCGTACCCGGCAACGCCTCCCAATCCACGGTCCAGATCGGAAACCACGCTCACCAGGCCATCGATACGGCTCGCGCTCAACCGTGCCAAGTTCGGGCCATCCTCTCCCCCACGTTCGAGCGCGGGGCCGAAGCGCGCATAAACCTGGAAACGGTCGCCTCTCTTCGCCTTGATAGATTCGGCAATCTCGGTGATCGCATCCGCCGTTTCATCGCTCACATAGCGCAGATAATCCACGTTGGCGCGTTCGCCCGGCAACGCCAAAAACGCCGAAGTAGTTTCGCCCGGAGCTTCTGGCACCTCCGCTTCCGCGTGGAGCGCGCCGGTCGTCCCCCACGCCGCCGCAAACACTTCATCGCTTTCATATTCGCGTCCCAGCCAGGAGCGAAACGCCGCGGTGTTCGCTTCTGAATAATCGTAGACATCCGAACGGAACCACTCTCCGCCCTCCAAGGCAGAAAGGACAACCCCCGTAAATTCGACAGGGTGCTCCATCGCGTCAACCTGCGCCACCATCGCCACCACGCGTTCCACAACAATCGTGCGCCATGCCCGAGAGCCTGCGCTAGGAAACGAACGCCCATCGAAAGAAGCCGTAGAGGCCTCCGTTGGATTCGCGTCGAGCCACGACGGCGGAGGGTTGATATCCAGATCGAGAATAACCCGGCCCCGCGGCGCATGGTCCGCAACCAGGGCAAGGGCGCGCTCAATCGAAGCCCACTCTCCTTCCCAGGGAAGCGGCAGAGACAAGATATATTTACGCACACCCGCCCGCGAGGCGAGCGCGATCTCGCGGCCCACCACCGAAGCCTCGGCCCGAGCGCCCAACTCCGCGTGAAAGTAGAATGGCGCGTCCGACAGGGCGTCATCGCTGGGCTCAGGGGCCTCCGGACTCGAAGGCGGTCGAGCCGTCAAATCCACGGCGACAGGCGCGAACTCGTCATAGCGAGGCGCCGTGAGGTCGCCCACCCACATGCCCAAGAGCAACGTGAGCACCATCAGGCCCACTACAGCAAACCCACGAAGATAAATCTTCATCTTAGGCCTCGGCCCCTTCCCGCGATTCGAGCCCTATCCAACCACCCAAATCAACGTGCTCGCCCGTCTGCTCCGCATAAAAAATCCGGTTCGCGTGAAACGCGACCGATCCTGCAGGCGCGTCCAACGTCAATTCTTCGCAGTCGGAAGTCTCCAATGTAGCCAATACTTTTCCCTCGGAAGTTACGGTGATTTCCAGCGGTCCAATTTCAGGATAACAATTGACTTGGACGACCCTCAAGCGGCCGCCCGCATGATGATACCGAGCACACGACGACATAGGTCGCACACGAAAGCCCTTCGCTTCGATCGCCTCGTACCAACCTTCTTCAGGTAATTCGATCCCAGGAAAAAATAGCAGATCTCTCCGCATCAAATTCCAGAACCGGCACACCCCAAGGCCGTGTGATCGTCGGCGTCGGCGCTCTACGATGGCCTTCGGAATATACGCGGCGCCCGCCAACCAGGATTTCTCGTGCGCCCACACCTTCCACCATTCGCCATTCCGCAACGCGCGCCCCACCGCTTTGCACTCGCCTAACCCATACCGCAGCGCTGCGCCAAGCATCGCCGCAACCGGAAAATTCCGAAGAACGATGTACGCGCGGTTCCGCGTGTTCAAGTAATACTTCCGCCGCGCCCAGATTCCCGTTCCCATCGTCGCGCTGAACTTATGGCGAATCACCGATTCCGAACAAAAGCGGATCGTGTAGCCAGCGTTCCAAATCCGTAGCGAAAGATCCAAATCGTCCAAGTAGATTTCGAATTCCGTAGGCAATAGGCCCGTCTTTCGGAGCGCTTCCGCACGAACAAAAAAACCTGCGCCGCATACGCCCACGATCTCATCCGCGTGATCCCACGCGGGGCCATCTATCCGCCCGAGGCCCAGATCCCATCCCCCGCCGTTTAACGTTGCCGTCAGCCCCACTGAGTTCAACAGCCATGGCGTATCAAACAACACCAGCTTCGGAGAAAGAGCCCCCACGCTCGCATCGGCCTCTGCCATCTCCACCAGCCTCGAAATCGCATCGGGATCCGTCCAGGTATCGTTGTTCAACAGCAGCACATAATCCGCGCCCGCATCCAGCGCCCGTTCCATGCCCGCGTTATTGCCCCCGGCCCAGCCCGCGTTTTGGCCCAGTTCGAGAAACTCGATGCGCGCGTCGTCAAACTCGGCCTTTACAAATTCGACGGATCCATCTTCGCTGCCATTATCGACAAGCACAAAGCAGACATTGGAATAGGAAGAATCCAACAGCGATTCGAAGCAATCGCGGAGATGCTCTTTCCCATTCCAATTGATGACCAACACATGGACGAGCGGATTGGAATCCATGCTAGTGTAGTGGTTCATATTTGACCCGACTTAATTTGTCATTGCGAGTCAGAACCCGC
>JAPYPO010000336.1 GCA_029937645.1 Candidatus Hydrogenedentota bacterium | reverse complement strand
ACGCGGGGATCAACCGCGTCAATTTAATTGAGAATGTGCCTGCGGAAGATATCGACGTCGTAATGGACGTCAATGTTCGCGCCCCGTTCCTAATTTCCAAGGTGGCCAGTGGGTTGATGCGGAAGAACGGATACGGGCGCATCGTCAATGTGGCTTCCATTTGGGGGGTCAAAACGAAGCCGGGGCGGTCGCCGTATACAACCAGCAAGTTTGGGCTCATAGGGCTGACGAAGACGCTGGCAGCGGAATTGGGCCGTGACGGCATCCTCGCAAACGCCATCGCGCCGGGCTTCGTGGTCACCGACATGACGAACACCCTGCTTTCAAAAGAGGAGCGCGCCGCGCTCGCGGAGCAGGTCCCCGTCGGCCGCTTCGCAACACCTGAGGAAATCGCGAACGTAGTGTTATTCCTATCGAGCGATAAGAACGCCTATATTACCGGCCAGAACATCGTCGCGGACGGCGGCTTCGTGAGCGTCTAACCGGCTGCAGGCTAACGACAAGATACAAGGAAGCCGTTTCGGCGTATCCTGAAACTCTTGAACCGACACAGAAGCATCTCCGCGCTCCCCGCTAAACTCCACCTATTCTCGTTTGGGATGCGTCCCGCCTCGCCCTAGTGTGACAGCGTAACGTCAACAAAGTTCGGTTCATTGCCAAGGAACAATTCCTCCGTGTATGAAAACTCCCCAGATTCGCCGTCACGCCAGTAGTTGATTTCGAGTGTGGCAGAACCGGCAGGCAAGTCGAACAACCGGAAGTAGCGATCCTCGTTGACTGCGGTGTAGTAGAAACGTTCCGTGTCACCCGTCTGCTGATATCGGACAAAGATCTGGTTGCGGAGGCGCACTGTATCGTCCGGCGCGATGGTTCCCTCCAGTGTGGCGCGCCCCGGCCTGTGGTCAAACGAAACCGTAGCGGCCTCACCCTGGGGTATGTCAATCTGCCGAATCATCTTCGCGCTCAAATAATCGCCGGGATGATGCCTGTCCGAAAACAACGTGATGTGAAGCTCCGCGGGCCCGGACGCGATTCCCGCCTGCGTAAATGTTCCGTCGTTGCCAATTTCTCCATAGAGGTTGTCGAGCGCTAGACGGTCCGGGAATCGCAAGTAGAAACTTCCGTGATAAGGTCCGCCATGGGAATTATGGATCAGGGTGCCGCCGTACACGGTGACGAGTCCCTCAATCGACCCGCCATGCTCCAACACGACCTCAACGCGCGTGGCGCGGCGTGGATCCGGCGACACAGCCACCGAGGCGCGCGCGTAGTCGGGGTGAATGACGGCAATTTCCCGGTGTTCGGATGATATCTCATTGAGGCGAAACGCGCCGTCGGGGCCCGTTGTGGCCGCGAGGCGGTCGTAGTTGGGTTTGGGGTGGAGAGGCGATCGCGTAATGAAGATTTCAGCTCCGGACACGGGGCGGCGGCGTGGATCGAGGACGATTCCGGTAACAATCGCGCCCGGCACGAGTTCGACCTGTGTCTCCACAGGCGCATCTCCCGAAACCGGGACCTCCACCTCATGCCGTGCAAACACATAACCGGGAGCCTCGACCGATAAATATCGCGACAACACGTTCACGCCGTCCAAGTCGAATCGTCCTTCGGGGTTCTCGAATCGAACTAGGGCGGTCCCTCTCCCGGATAATGTTAGGTCGAAAAGGGTCACGGGATTTCCCGTGTTGGCGTCTACGACTGTTCCAGTGATCGCGCCCAACGGGAGGAGTACAAGGCGCAAATCCTTCGTACCGGAAGCGGTACGAATTCTTGCCCCGCTATATCCTTTCTTTGACGCCACGACAGACATCTTTCCCTCCGGAAGGTCGCGAAAGTGAAACCCGCCGTTCTCCCGCGATACAGTACGGGTAAGGCTCGACCATTGGGCCTCAATAGAAGCGCCCGGGATGGGTGCGCCATCGGCATCGACCACTATTCCTGTTATGTCGAGGCCCTTCTTGTAAATCAGGGGCTCCAAGTAGGTTGCCCTCCCCCGCGCTACTTCAACGCCTTCAACGGGTTCTTTGAGGCCCTGGCGATAGTGTGGGTAATTCACGTAGACCGTGTAAATCTCATCAGGGAGGTTTTCCATCGAATACATGCCCTCGGCATCGGATTGCGCGTCCTTGTAGAAGTTGAACGGAAAAGTCTGCGTAGTCGCATAGATCTTAACGTTGGGCGCGGGGTTGCCGTCTTGGTCCACGACGCTGCCCTGAATGCTGCCCGTGGGCGACGCGAGCATACGCAGCGTAACATCGCTCAAGCCCTCGGCGGTTAAGGCGAGGGGGCCCAAGATATCGCTATACCATCCGTCTTTCGACGCCATTATGTAGAGTTCTTCCGCCGGGGACAGACCCGCCATGAGGAATGATCCGTCCGTATCCGATTGCGTGCCTATCACCGGTGATTGCGTAGTGCTCGGGGCGTCACCCGCAGTTTTTCGGACGATATGCGCCTTAGAGACCGGGTCGCCCTTATGGTCAAATACGCGACCGGTGATCGATAGGCCAAGCTTCATCGCGAACTCGACTGCGGTCGGGTTATTGTCGGCGGTGAGCGTTACGGACTGGCTCATATACAGCGGCGGCTGACTAAAAAGCATTCCGGTTTCGCCCAAGGCCTGACCGGTTTCTAGGCTGTATCTACCGGCGCTCAATCCTGTGATTCGAAACCTGCCCTCTTCATCGGTAGCAGGACTCTTGAACGTTTTCCCAATCGAGTCCTGCGCCATGGCGCGTACGCGAAATCTCGGTATTCCTTCGCCCGTATCTGCGTCAAATATTCGACCCTCAATCACGAGGCTCGATTCCGATGTGTCACCCTCGGGTTCGCTGCCTACGGAATCCGGCGCGGCTTCGGTTGACGGTTCAGGAAGAGGCGTCTCGGCGACGGCCGCTAGCACTGGGGCCGTGTTTTCGTCCGAAACCTTCAAATCAGAATCTGGAATCTGAGTCGCGACGTTTTGTGTCTCCGCAGTCGGCGGCGCATCTGCTCTGAGCAACCATGCCGCTATCGCCACGACAGTGATCCCGCCAACCAAGACTCCTTTCAAAGACAACAGACCACCGAACGCGCCAACGAGGGTTTGCGCTGCCGCCGTTTGGTGACTGGTCCGCCAAGCCACATCCGCGGCAGCGATCAGCGAGGCGAGCTTGCGGGTTCGGGAACGCTTCGGGCGTTCCGCCTCGAGGGTTGTTCCTATTTGGATGGCAAATTATTTGCCCAGCGCTTCGCGCCCGCGCCAGAGCCGTTTCTGAGCGGCGGAACGCGAGATGTTCAGCAGCGCCGCGACTTCGCGAAGGGAGTTGCCCGCGAAATAGTGGAGCAGGAGGACTTCACGGGCATTCGGCTCCATCCGTTCCAACTGCGCCCGCAGCAGATCGTGCAGCTCGCCACGCGCGGGGTCGGGCGTCGTGCCTTCACGTTGGGCGATGTCGCCACCATTCGTTAGCTCACGACCGGCTTTTCGCCGCCAACTCAGCGCGCCGTTCTTCGCAATCGATATTATCCATGAGCCGAAGGATCCCGGCTTCTTTAGCGTGTCGAGCGAGCGAAGCCCCTTTAAGAAAGCCTCCTGCGCGACATCTTCCGCGTCCTGGTGGTTACCGGTAATCGCGAAGGCCGTCGCATGGACCGTCTGCAAATACCGCTCGACAAGCCCGTTATACGCTTCCCGGTCCCCTGCGAGCGTACCCCGCACTAATCGTTCGTCCGAAATCTTCCGCATGGCATTGACTCCCTGTGTAGCTTACAGAATAGACACCTGAAGGAGCTATGCGCAGACACAATGGATCGGGAAGCTACAGAAAATCGCGCGGGAGTTTCTGTGTTGGGATTGGCTATACTATGTTCTAGTCCAGCTGCGATGGTGTGTCTAGAACGGCCATCAGCGAAACTTTCTAGCGATATTGAGAATTAAGAACCTATAGCGCCACTTTCGGGTGGCCGGAATGAGGAGGATGAGCCATGAGTTACGGAACCGAGACCTTTATGCCGCAGGAAGGCACCTTCGCCGATAAGGCGAGTGCGGACGCGCGCGGCCAGTTTATTGTTAAGACCTATACGCACTTGTTCGGGGCGATTCTCGCGTTTATTGCTATTGAGGCCGCTCTGCTGGCGTCGCCTTTGGCCGAGATGATGATGCAAATGTTGGCGGTGAGCCGGTTCAGTTGGTTTCTTGTGCTGGGGGCATTCATGGGCGTCAGTATTCTCGCCAATAAATGGGCGCATTCCGACGCATCGGTCGGCAAACAATATATGGGCTTGGGTTTATATGTATTCTTTGAGGCGGTGATCTTCCTGCCCTTGATGTATATGGCGATTCAGTTTGGTCCAGAGGGCGTCATTGCGTCTGCGGCTATCGTCACCTTGGTTACCTTCTCCGGCCTGACTGCAATTGTATTCATCACCCGCAAGAACTTTTCATTTCTCGGCCCTATCCTCGGCGTCGCTATGCTTGGCGCATTTGGTCTTATGATCTGCAGTGCCCTATTCGGATTTAGCCTCGGCATCGTGTTCGTGGTCGCATTGATCGTGGTGGCCGCAGGTGTCATTCTTTACACGACCTCCAACATCATTCACACGTATTGCATTGGGCAGCATGTGGCCGCATCGCTGGCGCTCTTCGCCGCCGTCGCGCTCATGTTCTATTACGTCCTGCTATTGTTCATGCACCGTGATTAGTTACGGCCCGGCCTCGGGATGGCCTTCCGTCCATCCCGAGGGTGTCGACTTTTGAGG
>JAPYPO010000335.1 GCA_029937645.1 Candidatus Hydrogenedentota bacterium | reverse complement strand
TTCAATCTCATTGGCTCCGGTCGCCGACGGGTCCATATGGGTAATCTCGGCTTAGCTCAGCCCCAAAAAGTTCCCACTTTGGCTGAAATTATAAAATGATGGTTCTCAAAAATAATTATCCACTATAAAGTAAGGAGTTATATATGCCAAAACGCAAGTCCTATGTCCACGTATTGGTCATAGCCTTACTTCTGACGGGCCTGTCAAGCACGTCCTTTGGTCAAACGCCAATCCCCGATCTTTCATTTGACTTAGGCGATGGTCTCCCTCAGATGGGTATCCGGCTAATCGTTCCTGAAAATCTACCCACAGAAAAGAAACTCGGCCTGATCCTTGGATTTCACGGTCATGGTGGACACATAAATGCCATGGTCAATTATCCAACAAGTCTCATACCATGGACTCACGTTATTGAGAGTGATACCTGGATCCATGAAAGGGATGAGTACGTGATCATCGGTCTCAAATCGGCAAATTCCGGGTACACAGAACACGTGGGCGATTGGGAAGGCGTCGATATAGCCCGAGTAAAATGGATCTTAGATTGGGCTCTGGAGAACTACCCAATCGATCCGCGACGGGTTCACCTCGTTGGAAATTCAAGAGGAGCATTCATGGCCACGCGGTTTGCCTGGGCGCACCCAAAAGACATCGCCAGCGTGTACGCTGTCGCCGGCGCCTACAGTCCAGGGTGGGACAGTGATTCAAATCCGGGAGGTTGGCCGAAAGACTGGTATACCCTCAGATACGGCACCCCTACTGAGAGCGCGGATAATGTTCCTACGGGAAACGGCTTCGATTATCAATTCGACTTCAGTGATTTTTCCAAGAGAGAAATACTACAACTTACGGACAATGACGGTGCGAATCTTCGTGCCGTCGAGCAGGCGACAAAGTGGCGATTGCAGTCGAAGTACCTACCCGGCAGCGAAACCATCAAAGACAACCAGAAAATTACGGCGGGAGACTACCTACCCGAGTTCTACCTCATACACGGCTTCAAAGACACCGTTATCGATGTCGGTCTAAGTCGAAGCTTTACCCGAGAATTGGACAAGAAGGGCATCAAATTCGTCTACCGCGAAATGGACAACGGGAACCACGGCAATATTTTTGGCGGTGATCCGGGATATTATGAGAACCATGTAGATGGCATGGCATCAATGCATGCTACACGCAACGAAAACTTTCCTCTAAGCGAAGCTGACCAGTTGACACTCGCAACTCTTAAAGGCCACGCCGACAATGACACTCTGTGGTTTAGCGAAAGTTATACAGAACCCCTTATTTTGGAAGCGGGCCGCATTGGTGGTAGAGGAGCAGGTGAGGCACTCATTCTTGCGTTAGGTAATACTTTAGACTCCGGTGTTCGGTATCTCGCCGCCCGAGAAGCGAAAACGACGAAATTTGGCCCTGCCTTCACCGCAAAACTTGGCGAACTCATTTACGACACGTTTCCGCTTGTTAGTACCGAGGCTATTCAAGCCCTCGGTCACTATGCAAAGTGGCGCCAATCCGATGCCCAGACATTACTGATCAATGCAGCGCTCGATACAGACCTCGCCCAGGATATTAGACTGAAAGTTATCGATGCACTTGGAGGGGTCTTTAATCTTATAAGACATGGCAACATGCATGACGACAAGGTGATCGTTGAGACACTGGTCAATCTTTTAAGCGATTCAGATCCAGTGATTACTACAAAAGCGCATGATTTTCTCGTAACAACAACTTGGGATCAATCAGGATGGATCGACCCCGGCACAGGTGGTGCTTGGGCCAACTTTGGACTAGCCACCACTGCCGAGGAGGTCGCAGCAGCGATCGCAGTTTGGAATTATTGGTTAGGCATAGCCACAGCTCCGCTGCTTGACAAAGATTTATTAATTAGAAAGCCCGCAGAAGGCGAAGGCGAAGGCGAAGGCGAAGGTGAAGGTGAAGGTGAAGGTGAAGGTGAAGGTGAAGGAGAAGGAGAAGGAGAAGGAGAAGGAGAAGGTGAAGGTGAAGGCGAGGGTGAAGGCGAGGGTGAAGGCGAGCCACAGCCCCCTCTCCGCGTTGAACCATTTAGTCTTAGCGTCTCGTCGGATGTGGGAATATTTGAACTCAGTGTAACGAACACCGGGGCCGGAGTCTTAGACTGGAACGTCGAAATTGTTTCGGGGCAATCCTGGCTATCCTTGGACACCGCGCAGGGGCAGGGCGATGGAACGGTGCGCGGTTCCTATGCTGCGAATGACCTATTCGTTGAGCGCGTTGGAACATTACGCGTTACTGCGATTGACGCATTGGGTAGTCCCGAGGAGATTACAATCACGCAAGCGGGGGCACCACCGATCATTTCCGCCGCGCCCGATCGTATCGAATTCGGAGCCGTGGATTTTGGCTCCTCCGTCACCGGGAGCGCAACCGTCACCAATAACGGGGACGTGGCCGTCGAAGGCATCGCCGCTACCTTGCCGCCGTTCACTGTCGAATCCGACGAGGCCTATACCTTGCTTCCCGGCGAATCGCATTCGGCGGTTGTTCGATTCACGCCCATTGGAAACGGCGCCGTTTCCGGCGCGCTCCGGTTTTCGGGAGGCGGAGGCGCGGTGGTAGAGCTCATCGCGGAGGGACTACTGGATGCGCCGGATTCGGACCTCTCTGTCACGCCGGTCCAGGTTGATTTCGGAGCGGTAGAAGTCGGATTGTCCGCTACCGAATCCTTGACGATTACTAACGGAGGACAGATTGTCCTTGAGGGCGCAGCGTCCACTTCGCCGCCGTATACCATTGTATCGGGCCAGACCTACACCATATTCCCTGGCGGATCGCATCAAGTCGTCGTACAATTCACCCCAACCCAATCCGGACCGGCAACCGGCTTGCTTTCCCTCACCGGAGGCGGAGGGGCCGCGGTCGAGCTGGTCGGGACCGGAATTGCGGACGAAGAAGCGGACCTATGTGACGCTATAGGATTAATTAACTCGGAGTTTGAACTCTTTAAGTCCGGATTTGAGATTATGGACGACGATTTCGACGGCGACGGTTTGCCGGAGGAGTATGTACTAGCCTTACTGGAGGTCATCTGCGCTCGTGCCGAAGGGGACGGCCTTCGTGAAGCAACGCGCATCGCCTATAGCATCAATCTAATGGCGATTGTGGCCGAGGGTGGCTTTGATGAGTTGCGCGACTTCAGGCACATACTGGCCGCGCTGATGATCGTGTCCACCGACATGCAGACAGCCGTGGCGGACGTGTTATTCGACGAAGGCATCACGCTGGCCAACATATACGAAGGCGTCACGAGCGTAGATGGAATCTTCATGCCATCCGCCGTCAAAGGGTTTAGTCTCGCCGAGGGATACATGACCTTCGATATTTTTCCGAAGGCTCAGAATGAACCATATTCGGCGAGCGGCGATCTTGATGAAGACGGTACCGTCAATGTCGTCGAGTATCAGAACATTGTGGCGTTGGGCGGATCCGCCGATGACTTTGCGGAGTCAGCAAGTGATCCAAATAGTGATGGCAATCAACTTCCAGGCGGAGAAGGAGAGGGTGAAGGCGAAGGTGAGGGTGAAGGCCCGCCTCCCGTATGCGGCGCTTTATGGCTAGACGGCGCACCAACCTCCGGCGGCGTGGGTGACATGGCCCTGCTGACTCTTGTCGTGGGCGTTATGCTTTACCATCGGCGGCGGCGGATGATGCCAGGGCAGTCGAAATAGCAGCGTGTAGCGTTGGCCGAGGGCGCACCGTGTTGCGCTTGCGCTAGTGCGTTGGTTCATAAAGAAGTCAACTCAGGTTTGCTCAGAAAGACCACGTTTTCTGTCCTCGAATAACCTAACATCTACAATTGCGAGGAGCGACCATAGGAAGTGGCGTGGCAATCTCTTCAACCTAAGTCCGTCTGCCGAAAGAGTTTGCTTCGCTTTGCTCGCAAAGACAATTAAAGTTAGGTCAATTTCGAACTAACACACCAGGAACCGTCGTCGACAGTCAAACGACCTCAATTTCTGACAAGATTGAGGTGGCGAAGCGGAGGGAGTCTCCGAAAGAAAAGCATTCTATAACAGGCGCAAAACCGGCTATGGGTGGGGGCAAAATAATGGAGCGGGACACGGGACTCGAACCCGCGACCCTGGCAATCAGAAGTCGTACGCTTCCTGGACGGATCCACTACAAAACCCAACACTTTCAGAGGGTTGCGAAGGATCGCCTGACGAAAACCATACACTTCCTGATCACTTCCTAGACACTTCTTTACAGTTCAAACGTCAAAAATGTGTCAAAAGTTCAGAGGGAGTTGTGCCCAAGGTGGTCCTGAAGGCCGTGGAGAATTGGGGGTCGCTGCCGAGTCATGTGAGGGCGGCTATCGAGGCGTTGCTTGCGGGGGAGCTGGAAACACGGGGGTGAGAGCCGTAAGTCGTCCTGCGTGAGTATATCGAACCTGTGGGTCACACCCAATCGTTTACGCCTTTCGTCGCTAGTCTGACGATATCATTCTTTGCGTAGACAAGGGGAACCTGTCCGTGCCCCGCATCACTGGACCGTCGGGGGGGAGATTCGGATCCTCGCAGTCATAACTTTCATGCATGCTGTGCCGAGACTCGATGGGATACTTTGACTCAGCAGATTCGTTGGCATACATCTTCAAGATGATGCCCCATTGCTTGAGGTTGTTGGCGCAACTGGCGCGGCGTGCGGCTTCACGCGCCCGTTGTAAACGGCGGTTTAGAAGTGTAGCAGCAAAAGGGCGGTCGAGAAGTGCA
>JAPYPO010000334.1 GCA_029937645.1 Candidatus Hydrogenedentota bacterium | reverse complement strand
CGATGCCGGCGGATCTCAAGATGACTCTTCCAAATGGGAAATCCGGGCTTAAGCGACAGGAGATTACCGATTCGAGGCGAAATATGGGAGCATAGGCCGTTTAAGCTCAACACCTTATCGCCTTTGAATAATCTACCACCGCTGCTCATACGTTAGCCGCTGTGGCCGACGACTCTCGATCAGTTTCACGAGAGGCAAGACCGTATTCGCGAGGAGAACGTTTCGGCCTCGCGTATTCGAATCCCGCCTCGCATCGATGAATCCCTGGCTCAGAGAGCCGTCAAGCTCTTCCTCCTCTATTGTCGACTGGTTTCTCGACTCTGATTCGATAGGGAGATTTCCTTGTAAGTACCCGCGTTTCCCTAATAATCGAGCTGACCAATGCTTAGTGCCTAGGCGTATTGGACTTTAGTCCTGTCGGATAAAACCCACAAATCTGACGCAGGCCCATCGGGAACTGTGGCCGGGTCTCTCGCTCCGGTTAATCACAAAATGGGGCGAGCCATCGGCTACTATGAGGAGCGTCTATTTATCCGAACGAGGCGATACCGTCCACAGTCTTCTTCTACTCATGGATGCTATTCAGTTCGTGGGCCTCGAAGTTGATTAGAACCGCGTCGCCGCCATACGCCGTGATGGTGATCCCGTCGAGCGGAGCGAAACGACTGTAATATTGATGGATGAGAATGCGTCCACCGTTGCCGGCGATTTCCCTGAGGGGGTTGTCGACAACTGCCTGAATTTCAATCTTGCCATCCACAGGTTCCAGTGGTTGGCCCTGCAACGTCTTGTTGACCGCGTCATACACGATATCCAGCCCGTTGCCGGCAATGACCACGCGTTCAGCATCGCCCACCTCAAAGCTGGCGCGGATATCAAACAGCGTGCCGCTGGCCGAGGTGGAAAGCGATTGTCCTTCAGGCAGTGGCTGCGCAGCGATGGTATTGGTGTTTTTCCACAGCTTTTCAATATCCGCGATGGGCTTGGCAAACATTCGGATGCCGTCCTTCGTAGTGCGCAGGCTGAGCTCGGACGGGAAGCTGAAGTGCTGACTGTATGGCGGATTCGGCGTTGGATACGATAGCCAGAGCATCTTGATCTTCCGGCCATCCGGTGTGTTGTTAAAGACCTGGGAGGCCAAGTGGTTGCCGTAATGCACCCGGTACTTCAAATAGCTCGTCTCCCCTTGAATAACTTCCGGATCGTAGGGCGGGTCGTCAATGAGCGTGAAGGTCTTGCCGTCAAAGTCACCGATTCGATAGAAATTGTTGCCGGCCCAGATGGCCCATTTGGTGTTTTTGGGGTCCCCGTCCACCGGAAGTTCAGTAAACTCCATGCACGAATCCCAGTCTCCTCCTCCGTCAAGACCGCCCAGCATGTGCTGGAACGTCCAATTCTTCAGATCCGTCGAGGTATGGAAAGCGGCCTGGGCACCGTCCGTAAGATCGAAGCGGCACATAACCCAATGTCCGCCCAACGCCTCTGCCGTGCTGTTCAGCGGCGTATCGTCCTCATCGTATTCATACCATTTCACCTTCGGGTCGCGGCCTTTTCTCGCCAAGACCGGATTGTTCTCATAGTAGGTAAACGTCTCCCCGTTATCCGTGCTATAGCAAAGGACCTCGCCCTTCGTACCGGTGTCGGTGAAGACAAGAACCATGGCGTTCTCGCCAAAACCGGCCGTGTTCAACTTGTCGATCACCGCGCTGCCCGAGAACGCGTCCCATTTAACCATGCTTTGCCGGTGGATCTTGTTGGGCTGTTGCTCCCAATGCAGGAGATCCGGGCTGGTGGCGTGTCCCCACGTCATATTGCCCCAGATACGGCCAACGGGATTGGTTTGGAAAAACAAATGGTAGGTGCCATCGAGGTAGACCATTCCGTTCGGGTCGTTGTTCCAACCCACCTTCTGCGAAAAACGCAACTGAGGGCGCCAAGGTTCTTTATAGAAATTCTCTTCGCCAGGAATGGTGTCCGACGGGGTCACCAGGGCAAAGCCCCCCTCGGGACCATTGTCGACTTCCACCCGAGCCTGACCGCCCATGTAACTCTCAATCGTGAGGTAGGCGTACCAGTCCGTCGTCTCGGCGGAATCGGCCAACTTGAGGCGGAAGTCGCGGACCTTCACATCGTCGACGTAAAGGCGCAAATAGCTATCCATATCATCGAAAGCCGTACCGTCCTGGATGGGCAAAATAAGGTACTTGTTCTCGACGGTGAATTCCTTGCTTTGAAGGGTGGGCGCTTCCGGATCGGGCGTCTGTGCCAGCGCGCTCGCACTCAGCAATTGAGCGCAGAGAATCGCCGTTGCCAGACGGTATTGCATTCGGTAATTCATGTTTCATTCCTTGTACGTTGCGGGATTCATTTCCCATTTCTATTCGTAGATATTTTTCATGTGCCAGGCCTCCAGCCTTGTGAGCATGGTGTCATAGGCTTGGCTGCGCAGTGATTTTGCTACGCTGTATGCTGCGCCTCTTCTACGGCTGAGTGGGTCCCCAGCCCTCAATGCCATGGGCGAAGAGGGGATCGCCAAGATTCTTGGGCGGCGTCTCGCCCCTTCCGATCGCGGCAGCAATTAGATCCATCTCGGCTTCCGTGCAACCGAGATCAAAGGGCAAGTCTTCACGTTGGGCTCGTACCTGATCCATCGAGCGCGGGATCTGGACCGGAAGCTTTCCGACCGGCTCGTACTCGCCCGAGAGAACCTCAGGCCAGCCACCCCCCGTATCGCCGCGGGTCGAGCCGTACCAGTGAGCCCCCGGTGCAAACAGGATAGCCGCAGCGTTTTCGGCGACCCACGGGATGGGGAATGGATTTCCGCGCACATGGTAGATCGCCACGATCGGCGTGCCCGTCGCATGGATCGCCCTCAGCCGCTTGGTGCACTCTTCGTCGATAAACATCTCCAGGTCGCAGCCATCGTACCTGCGATTACTCATGCCTCTGTATCCGGTGACGCTTACTACCGCAATGTCATGGGTTTTTGCCTGCTCACCCGCTTGCTCTGGGGAATAGTCGTCCGCCCAAAGAACCTTCTTATCCTTGGGAAGTGGAATCAGGTTGCCTTCGTTCTTCAGCACGACCTGACACTGGTGCGCCGCTTCCTTCGCAATAGCCCGATGCTCCTCGCTGTCCACGATTTCTTCCGCGCGAACCGGATCCACGTACGGATTATCGAATAGGCCCAGCTTAAACTTGCCCGTCAATATTCTTCGGATGGAGTTCTCAATTCTCTCCTCGGTCGTCTGGTTATTCTTCAGCCAAATACCAAATTCTTTAGTGACTCTCTCCATCCCGCAGCCACCCTGAATATCCGCTAAAGGCGTTACCGCTCCCCAGTCGGCGCAAATCACTCCCTTGAAACCGAGTTCGCCCCGAAGCCACTCGTCCAACACGATTTCAATACGATTGCGTTTATTCTCAATGAATTCCGGAAAGACATAATAGGGAGACATCACCGCCCAGGTCCCCGCAGCGATGGCGCCTTCGAATGGCTTCCAATGCCATTTGACCGTTTCTTCTGTCGAGGTCAGTGGCGTGCCGATAATACAATCTTTGGGCGGCTTCGGAGGGGCGAAATTCTCGTGACCATCGTGACCGCCCCGGGTAGAGCCGATTCCCGGAAAGTGCTTCGGACAGGCCAACGCGGAGGTCTCGTCGATCGCCGCGCCCTGGAATCCCTCGACCGCGGCGCGATTAAACTCAGAAGCCCACTCGGCATCTTCCCCCGGCGTGTCCACATTCCTCGCCCCCCTCGGGTCCGTAGTGAGGTCCGTTTGTGGGCCGAGCAGCATATGGATGCCGGACGCCCTCATCTCTTTGCGCCAGACGCCGTAGATCTTTCGAACCGTATCAAGATTGTTCGTGGCCGACAACGCCATCGAGCGGTCGCCGCCGACAATCCGGGTGCCCTTATAAGTATTGGGGTGCGGATCCATGCCGATAATGAGGGGGATCCCCAGCCGCGTGCCCTCGGCCCAACGTTGAATCGAGTTCGTATTTTCCGCACAGGCCGCAGCGCTGGTGAAGCGGGGCGCAAACATAAGGCCCACGCCATTGTTCACCTCGGCTTCCGCAGTTCTTCTGACCCCGCCATCCATAACGATTAGCGTGGAATTGTCTTCCCTGTCAATCTTGAAACCGGGATAGGCGGTCTGCCCAATCTTCTCCTCCAAGGTCATCCTGGATAGCAGGTCCTCGACCCGTTCCTCGACCGGCAGCCTCCAGTTTTCGTAGGGATCGACCTCGCCGTTCTCGTTCAGATCGCGACACCCGTCAATGATCTCCACAACCCGCGCCTCGACCTCGACCGCCAGCGCAACCGGCGTCGACACAAGCGCGCTCACGAACCCTGCCAAAAAAACAAGTTTCTTCACATTAATCATCTTTCATCGTCTCCGAAGTTTTACCCGCCAGGTGGAAGGACAACTCATTCCCCATCAGGGCTTTCCCATTGAACAGTCTGAATGCTCAAGTCCGCCGCTTCCAATCCAGGACTGGTTGCGCGAATGGTAATACGGCAGGGTTGACGCTGCGCCCGAACCACCAAGAGAGCTCGGCCTTCATAGGCGCTGCGGTTGTCGGCCTGCCAGAGTTCGTCGCTGAGGAGGTTGCTGTTGCTGACGCCAGCGTTGGTGCCGGGCCCCTCGATGTCGAATTGGATGCTGTTCCCGGCATGGGGCACACGTACACCGTTTTCGTCTAAGCCGAGATTACCCATATGGACCCGTCGGCGACCGGAGCCAATGAGATTGA
>JAPYPO010000333.1 GCA_029937645.1 Candidatus Hydrogenedentota bacterium | reverse complement strand
CACATACGACCGCCAACAGATTCTTGAGTAGGATGGCTTAAAACTGTTTCAACCAACGCTCCGTGCTGTACATTCATAGTCTGCTCCACGGTTGCTCGTTATTGTGATATGAGGTATGCGAAATTCCAACCCTTTCGGGCGACCTGGTAATTATACCCAAGATTGTTCAATCGTGCCGCATGATGGACCGAACTCATCGAAAATACTTGCTCAGAGGCAAGAACGGTGATGGTTTTGGCGGTCGTCGTTTCGCAGCGGTATAGGTCATAATAAACAGGCCAAAGGCCGTGGGCAATAGGAGCGCCAGCCAACTGCGGGCTACGACGACGGGAATCCCAGACAAATTCCAATATTTTACAGCCAAGACACGCGTCCCGGCTTCATCCGGTTCCGAGAACTCGGTCCGCAACCGATAGGCCCCCGCTTCGTTTACGCGGAAACGGAAGGCGGAAACACCCTTGCGCCCCCGCGCCGTATAGGTCAAATCTGAACCGATACGATAGGGCGTAATGTTTTTGGCACTCGCTTCGGAGAGCAGCGTGATGCTCATCTCAGGCAATGACTTCCCGGAAAGGTATCGGTTTCCGCGGTACGTGCTGCTGTACTCGTGAAAAATCGTGTATTCGCCGGATTCCGGCAACTCGATGGTTTCCACGCCGGGGGCGAGCACGCGAATATCCGTCTGGTTCGAGGCCAGCAACCCCCAGACCAAAAGGGCGGTAAACCCGATAATCCCGCCGCCGATCAGCGTACCGCCGAGGAGATAATATCCTCGGCCCGGAACTTCGCGCGGCCCGTTCGAGCGTGTATCTTTCGGAGGTATTTCTTGGTTCATGAGAATTTCTTTAACCCTAGGAGTTTAGTCAGCCGGTGCGTAGCGCGCCCGGCACCGGCGCTATTTTGCTATACTCGCGGGCCATGAAACCAGTATCCATCGCACGGCGTCTTGTTCGCGACTTGGAGGGCCAGGGATTCGCTGCGCCCGTCACGCACGTCTACAACCCGCTCGTCCACGCCGCGAAGCCCCATCGCCAGTACCTCAAACGCTACGCGGAGGGGCCCAAAGAAATTTTGTTTCTCGGCATGAACCCCGGTCCCTTCGGCATGGCGCAAACGGGCGTGCCCTTCGGCGATGTGTCCATGGTGCGTGACTGGCTCGGTATCGAAGCGGCGGTCGGCAAGCCCGAACAAGAGCACCCAAAGCGCCCAATCCTCGGATTCGATTGCCCGAGGAGCGAGGTGAGCGGGACACGCCTCTGGGGATGGGCGCGGGACAGCTTCGGCACACCGGAGCGGTTTTTTCAGCGCTTCTTCGTCTGGAACTACTGCCCGCTTATCTTCCTCGAGGAAAGCGGGCGTAACCGAACGCCCGACAAATTACCCAAGACGGAACGGAATGCGCTATTTCAGGCCTGCGACACCGCGCTCGTTCGGATGCTCGATCAACTTCAGCCTCGTTACGCGATTGGCGTCGGCAAGTTTGCCGAAGGGCGACTTCGGGCCGTCATCGATGACGAGTCGATTACCATCGGCGTCATCCCCCACCCAAGCCCCGCCAATCCCCAGGCCAACAAAGGCTGGGCCAAGGCCGCTGGTGCAGCCCTGACCCAGATGGGAATCAAGGTTTAATCGCCTATGTGCTGAGAATGAATCAGTGCTGGGAATGAGTCAGCAACCAATACAGGCTTAGCGCCCTATTCCGCAACTTCGATCATAATGGAAACACTCTTCTTTTCCCACCGCAGCGACGCGACAGCGGACCCGTCCGTGACGTTGGAAAAACTGAACGTCAATTGTTCCGTGTTCGGGGTGTCTTCGGCGTCCACGTCGATCCGGAGTGCGTCGTTCTCCTCCTTGTACGAGAAGGAGCCCCACGTTTCCCAGTCCTTGTTGATAATAATCGTCCATTTACCGCTCGCTCTGGGAATCACATGCAGCCCGTACTTCCCGGCGGCAAGCTTCTCGCCGTTCACCGTCACGTCGTCGGAGACTTCGATTATCGTCGTCTCGTTAGCACCGGTGCGCCACGGTTTGTCGTATGCGGCCAAACTGGTGCCCCAGACTTCCCGACCGTTCACGTTGGGGCGGTGATACACGAAGGTGATTTCCGTGTCTACGCCAATCACCTGCCCACTCACCGCGCGCTGGCTCTTATCCGGTCGCGCCTTCGTCCGTCCGTACTGCGCGTCCGCGTCGAGGGTGTAGGAGAACACTACAGCCAAACCCACGATCCCCGCCAGTATGCTTTTCTTCATTTTCATGATCCCGCCTCCATTTTCGTTTAGGTTGCAACACACTTCCACACCATAACACGAAATGAAGGCATAGTTAATCCCGAATGCGACGATTTCGTTCCGCGTCTTGCCGACGTAGAGACCTGGAAGCATGTTCCCAGTTGAGCGACTACCTTCGCCGATCCGCGGGTCGTGACCGAAAATACTACGCGCCGTGGATTCGCCCCTGAGATCAGCCCCTAATCACAGGCAAAGCCGGGGGCTTCGCGATGGGGTGGACTTGATCTATACTTTCGGGCTGGGGCACACCGACATCGCGGAAGAAGGGAAATTTCATAATGGCGAAAAAGAAATTGAACATTGGACTCATTGGCTATGGTTTCATGGGCCGCGCCCATTCGAATGCCTATTGCAAGGTAAATAAGTTCTTCGATTTGGAATACGAACCGGTCTTGAAGGCGACATGCGCACGCAATGACGAGAAGCGCTCGGCCTTTGCCCAGAACTGGGGCTGGGAGAGCGAGGAATCGGATTGGCGCAGGTTGATTGAGCGGGACGACATTGACTGCATCGACATCGGCAGCCCGAACAACACGCATCTGGATATCGCGCTAGCCGCGGCAGCGGCGGGCAAGATGGTGTTGTGCGAAAAGCCCTTAGCCATGAACGCCGAGGAGGGGCTCGCCATGACGGAAGCCATCGAAAAGGCCGGCGTCGCCAATATGGTTTGGTACAACTACCGTCGGGTTCCGGCGATTTCGCTGGCGAAGCAGCTTATAGAAGAGGGGCGCCTGGGCGAGATTTACCACTACCGCGCCAAGTATCTCCAGGATTGGACGATCAGCCCGGACCTGCCGCAGGGCGGCGAAGGGCTCTGGCGGTTGGACGCGGATGTGGCGGGAAGCGGCGTGACAGGCGACTTGTTGGCCCATTCAATAGACACCGCGATATGGTTGATCGGCGGCATCTCGAAGGTCAGCGCCATGACGGAAACGTTTATCACGGAACGCGCGGTGCATGACGATCCGGATACGGTAAAGCCCGTGCGGATTGACGACGCCTGCGCGTTCCTCGCGCGTTTCAACAACGGCGCGTTGGCCACCTTTGAATCCACGCGTTACGCACGTGGCCGCAAGAATCAGAATACCTTCGAGGTTAACGGCGAGCATGGATCGATCTATTTTGATCTGGAAGACGCGCATCAACTGCAATTCTTCGACAACCGCGATGACGACCATGTCCACGGCTGGCGCACGATTCTGGTGACGGACACGGAACATCCGTACATGGATCACTGGTGGGTTCCGGGCTGCGTGATCGGGTACGAACATACCTTCATCAACGCGCTGGCCGATTTTCTGAAAAGCTTGGAGGAGGGACAGGATCCCGTGCGGCCCAACTTCCGCGATGCGCTGGAAACTCAGTGCGTTTGCGACGCGGTGCTTGAATCCGCGGCGACGGAAAAATGGCAGGATGTGCCGTCGGCCGACGCGAAGTAGAAGATCCCGAGATGAAACGCGCGCACATGGCCGAGGCCCTCGACCGCATATACCACCGGTACAACCGGCGGGAATTCGTCCACCCCGATCCGCTGGAGGTCGTCTACCGTTATTCCGACACCCGCGACCGGGAAATCGTCGGGCTCATCGCGGCGTCGCTGGCCTATGGCCGGGTCGCGCAAATTCTCCGGAACCTGGATCGCGTTCTCAAGCCGCTGGGATCGTCTCCCTTTGAGGCATTGTCCGCGATGAATCCATCCGCGCTCGATGCCGAGTACCGCGGTTTCAAGCACCGCTGGACGACTGCAGCGGAATTGGTCACGCTGCTGGCGGGAATTCAGGATGCACTTGGGACGTATGGCTCGCTCGAAAAATGTTTTGCCGCTTACCACGACGCCGATTCTGGGAATACGATTGCAGGGTTAACGGGACTCGTGTCGGCACTGGGCGGGCCGAGCAGTCTGCTGTCGGACCCGACAAAGAGCAGCGCCTGCAAGCGCATCCACCTCTATCTTCGTTGGATGGTCCGCAAGGATGACGTGGACCCCGGGTGTTGGAACTGCGTCGATCCGGCCCACCTGATCATCCCGCTGGATACGCACATGCACCGCGCCGCGAAGACCCTGCGCCTCACGCGCCGCAAGCAGCCGAATCGCGCCGCCGCGCTGGATGTAACGCGCGCGTTCAATCAAATAAGCCCCGGCGATCCGCTGAAGTACGATTTTGCGCTGACCCGCTTCGGCATCCGAAACGAACTCAGCATCGAGGGGCTGAGCGATCAACTCCGTGAGAACGGCGCAGCGGGTTAGGCAATAGGCCCACACAGAATCTCATCGGATTCAAAGATAAATTCCGTCTTGTCTTTGCGAGGAGGCGGAGCCGACGCGGCAATCTATTTCCCGCCCCACCAGCGCCACCTATGCGTGCCTGAAAGCCCGGCCTCGGCCAGTCATCAAACCATGCCCGCCATAGATTGCTTCGCTTTGCTGTTAAGAAAGTAATTCTCCAGTATTCGTAATTATTAT
>JAPYPO010000332.1 GCA_029937645.1 Candidatus Hydrogenedentota bacterium | reverse complement strand
GGGGCTCTGGACCCTTGCCTCGCTCGTGTCCGCGGCGCTCCTTATCGCCCTGTCCATTTTTACCGTGCTCGCGCCGGGCAACACGCCCGCCATCGCCGTCGATACTTATGAAACCGGCATCGAAGGCGCCTCCATCGAATTACTTTACTCCGACGACGACACCCCGACCGTTTGGGTCAATATGCCGGATGGAGGCATGATGTGAGTTTGCTCGGCCTGATCGCAATCGTTCTCGTTCAGGGGCAGGCCACCGTTCAACCCGACTCGAATCAGGTCACGATTTCGGTACACGCCGTCCGCCTACTCAACGAAGGCCACGGAGAAAAACGCTTCGACCGCGAGTTGGCCGATGTGCGTGGCGCACTGATTAGCCTCGACTATGACACATTCCAGAAAATCAAAATTATCCGGGGTGCCATCCCCTACGGATCAAAGAAGAAGTTCGAGATCGACAAACAGTATTCGCTGTATATCACGCCCCTCAAAAAAGCGACAGACGGGAGAATTCGCGTCAAGATTCGTCTCGAAATGAACGCCAAGAAACCCGGCGGCAAACCGACAAAAGTTCTCAGCACCGAACAACGCATACCCCCAGGAAAACAAACCCGCTTCGGCGGCGCCCGTCTCGACAAAGGAGAATTGGTAGTGGTCCTCTCACTCGACGAGTGACCGACCAATCCTGGGTACTCCGAGAGGGTAGGTGTCACCGGGTTCTCGCCTCTGTTCCTTATCCCAATTTCCCGCCACGGCCTCTGAAGCGGAATTGGCAGAACTACACCCCTAAATAATTAAGATGCTCTAGCGAATCCCCTTCGCTTCCAGCAGCGCTAATTCTTCACGCCACGCCGCGCGGGCTTCGGGGCCGGTTTGATCTTCCGGCAGGAGGCTCTTTCGCGTGCAATTGACGAGCGCTTGGAGCGTTTGGTAGCGCCGGGCCTCACCGATGGCAGGGGGGATATGATCGTCAAGCAGCTCCAGGATTTCCGTGAAGCTGAGTTTACGTTCGGCCCGAATAGACTTCGCTTTCAGCTCCGAACGCAGCGACGCATACATCGCCGAGGACTCACCCTGGAGCGCCTCTTCGAATTTCGCCCACTGCTCGGCGTTTGGCTCCTCTTCAAGCACCGGCTCCAACACCCACTTCAAGAACGCGCGCCGGTCGTCGCCTTCCGGGTCAAGAATGGGAACGATAAGATCGCCGACACGCCCCGGCCGCCGGATGTCGGGCGAGAGCAATTGAATACGCGCGGTCATCAAGAGCCACACGACGCGCCCGCGAAGGCGCGGGTCCGACATCATGGCCTGAATCCGGCCCGTCAACCGGCGCTCCGTGGCGTGGACACCAACGCCGACGCCCCCGAATTGCGTATCCGCTTCGTCGACAAAAATGAGAACCTTGGACAACGCCTCAAGGGTGCGCCGCAGGCGCTCAAACAGCACGTCCGTCTGGCCAAACCATTGACTTCGGATATTTTTCAGGACGAGCACAACCATATCTAATTCCGCTGCGACCGCTTCGAATATAAACGTCTTTCCGCCGCCAATCGGACCGCAGACCGCTGCGCCGGGCAACGCATCTTCGCCCGAACTCGCGAGCCGGGGAATCAATTCCGCGTCGAGAAATTCCTTGAGGCGCGTGAATCCGACCACGCTGTCGAGCTTATGGCTCGGTTTCTTAAACTCGACGATATCCTCGCCAAGCTGGCTCTTGATAAATTCCTCGACTCGGTCGATCACGCTCTCCTGTGTCAGCAACGAGTTTTCGTGGGCGGCGCCCTTCATGAGTTGCATGAGGGCCAACAGCGACAGCCCGGCGGTGCTTTGCGCCAAGGCCTGCTGAGACGACCAAAGGCGCAGCCGAGTTCCCTCAGGCCGCGTCCGCTTGAACCACGATACGAAATGTCGGCGCGCCTTCTCGTCGGGCGCGGGAATCTGTACATCGAGCACTTGCGGCAACCGGGCAATCCGCTCGTTGATCAGGCTGGAGGACTCGGCAACCAGCACGACCGAATCCTCCCCGTTCATAAAACCCGGATCGGAAAACCAATCGTGGCAAACGCTAACGCGGTGCCGGTCCACGTCGGACATGTTGCTGATTTCCCCTTGCGTCAGCACGAGATCCGCCGCTTCCACAATGATCAGGAGGTTTTCCGAAAGGACCGGTTTTCCTCCCACCTCCGAGCGCGAACACAGGCAAAGTTGCCGCAGCATCTCGAGGGCCACCGTGGGATTGCCGATAGCGTTCTTCATGTTCGTCTCAAAATCTCGATCATACGATTCGGTAACCGACGCTACCTTCCGCGTCGAAAGCATCCGCTTGATCGCGAGATCGTCGCCGTCCAATCCCGTGCGCCACGTCAGCCATGCGTCCTTCATCTTGCCGTAGTCACCGGATCGTTCAAAGCGAATGGGCCCGTTGATTTCGTAAACGACCAGAATCAGATCGGAGATATCCCACTGGGCCGTCAAAAACTCGACCAAGGGCTGATAATCGCCTGGCCCGCCCTCTTCGTTATCTTCAAGAAAGAAGAGATCGTAAATGTTGCCCGACAGGACGACGGAGCGAGACTGGCCCGAGTTGAGGATCCGTCCGATTTGCCGGAGAAATGGATAGCTGGGCGCTTTCACGCGGGGCCTCGCGAGGATTGCCGCACGGGTTTGTCCTCCCAGAACGTGCGGTGTTTGGCCGGCGCGTGTTTCGCCTCCGGGTCAAACACTATGCGTCGAATTTCGTGGCGCTGATGGGCGAATTCCTCGAAGTCTCGCTCCTCACCGGGATGGTAAACCGGCGCTTTTCGGTCATAGGTTATCGTCGCGCCCGGCCCGGCCTTGTGCCCGGCCTCTTCCCATCCCCAAAACTGCGAAAGGCCGATCACGCGATCGCCGACATAGATCGCTTCGTTCAACTCGTGGGTTACGATGAAAATCGTGTGCGGCGGTTTTTCCTTTTTCTCAAGCGTTTGGCAATTCTCGTCGTAGAGCGTCAACAGCATTTTTTGCAAGTCCTCGCGAGTTGCCTCATCGAGCGCGCCGAAGGGTTCGTCGAGCAGGACGATTTCCGGTTTCATGATCAGCGCTTGCGCGATGGCGACGCGCTGACGCATGCCGCCCGACATCGCGCTCGGATACAGATTTATCGCTTCGCCCAGCCCGACGCGTTCGAGGAACGCCGCCGCTTCTTCCAGGTGCGCTTTGCGGAGGCGGCGCCACTTGGGAAACATGAAGAGGCGAGACGCTATCGAAGTCTCGTCGAGCATGAGCCCGAAGGCCACGTTCTGTTGCGCGGTGAGGAAAGGAAACAGCGAGTAATGCTGATAGACAATACCTCGGTCTCGCCCCGGCCCCTGGACCCTTCGGCCGGTCGCATGGCTCTCGCCGGAGTAGACAACGATGTCACCGGCATTCGGGAGATGCGTACCCACGACCGCGCGCAAGAAGGTCGATTTCCCGCAGCCGGATGGACCCACCAGCGATACGATCTGACCGCGTGCCACCTTGAGATTGATATCGTGGAGCACCCGATTGTCGCCGAACCAATGGGACACCCCCTTCGCTTCCAGCACCGGAGAACGTTCGTCCAAGGCTATTTCCCTCCCTTGGCATACCACGGGCAAACGAGCCCTTGAACCTTGCGCAATGCAAAATCCATTGAAAACCCGAACGCGGCCAATAGGGCGAGGTAGGGGTAGACCACACTCATATTTTGGATGCGGGTTTGCAGGCGAATCCGGTAGCCAAAGCCTTCATCTCCAACCATCCACTCCGCGGCGATGAGATACACCATGGCGGGCCCGATTTGCAGGCGGACCGCGTCGATTAGTTTTGGAAACACGAACCGGAACAATACATTCCAAATGACCTCCATGTGGGAGGCGCCCAGCGTGTAGGCTTTGAAGGGAAGTTCTTCGGGCACTTCCTTGACCGACAAATACACAGACTGCGCCAGGGTCGGCAATACGCCGAAGGCGATCATGGCAATATACATTTTCTGTTCCACACCGAAAAGAACGAAAAATACAGCGAGCATGGCTGTGGGAGGAATCTTTGCCAAGAGCGCCATCGGCGGATAGAAAAATGCTTCGAGGGGCGTGAAGCAGCCCATCAACATTCCCAGCGCCACAGCCCCAAACACGCCAAGAAACAACCCCGCGAACAGGCGTATTGCCGTCGCCTTCGAATCCACTATGAGCCAGCGCTCCCCGGTGCGCTTGCTTTCCTTCAGAGATTTTCCAACCCCCTCTTTTAATTGGGACCAGCTGGGGATGGTCTTGTCGTCAGGGTTGACCTGATGTTGCCGGTGCGAGAGATACGTATACCCGCCCAACATGACCATCACGGACGCCATGCCCAACAGTACCGTCACGTATTGCGGAATAGGTTTACGAATCATGCAGAGTTTCCATCACCAAGGCCGCGAGGCCTTGGTGTGAGATTCAACCACGGGTTATTTCTGGCTGTACGATTTCATGTAGGTCGGGTCGAAGCGAAGCCTGGCGGAACCTGCGGCGCTCTTCGCCCCATACCCCACCTTCGGCATCTCGTCCACAATTTCGTATTCGACGCAGAACTCAACCACCTTCCCCATCGTTGATTTCAGCGTGTCGCCATTGAATAGGGCGATGCCCTCTTCGGCGGTCCCGTAAAACTTCGTCTGCTGGACTACCTTCCGCATGGATTGCAGATCGAGATCCGAAAACTTCTCACCAATCGAGATGAGCGTCTCGTCGCGCGTCGCGGGATCGGCTATCTGCTGGTTGATGGTGTAGAAGGCGTCAATAATCGCGTG
>JAPYPO010000331.1 GCA_029937645.1 Candidatus Hydrogenedentota bacterium | reverse complement strand
GTAGAGGGAGTTGAGGCCGAGCAGCACCTCGACATTGGCGAGGCCCAAGTCGGCGTCGAGCAGCGCGACCTTCGATCCCTTGGCCGCCAGACACAGCGCGAGATTGACGCTCGTGCTCGTTTTGCCGACGCCGCCCTTGCCGCTCGTTACGGCAATGATGCGCGCGCGCCCCTGGCTTTTCCGTACGAATTCACGAAGATTCTGAGCTTGTTTTGCCACGTCGGTCTCCACCTTCCATGACCAGATCGGCCACCAGTCCGGGGTGCGCCAGGACGACATCGTCCGGCACATTCTGCCCAATACTTAAGTAACTAATCGGCAGGCCGCTGTCTTGCGCCAAAGCGAAGATAGGGCCATACCGTCGTGTTTCATCAAGTTTCGTAAAAAAGAGCGAAGTCGGTTTGAGAGCCGCAAAACGCTCAGCGACCTCCCGCATGTCTTCGAAGGGCGTCGTCGCCCCGAGCGAAAGTAAAACCTCGTCCGGCGCGGCGGCGTCAAGGATGGACGCAGTTTCCGCGATCTGCTTGCGGTTGAAAGGGCTGCCGCCCGCCGTATCCACCAAGACCAAGTCATGATCGGCGAATCCCTTCAGCGCAGCCGCCGTCTCCTTGGCATCGTGGACCACCTCAAGATCGAGGCCGATGATATTCGCGTAGACGCGCAACTGCTCCGTCGCAGCGACACGGTACGTGTCCGACGTGACCAAGCCGACGCGCGCACGCTCGCGAACGGAATATAGCGCCGCCAGTTTCGCCAGATTGGTCGTCTTGCCTACACCGGTGGGGCCAACCACGGCGACCACCATCCGTTTCCCTCCGGTAAGGCGCGTTCCGCCCGTCACCGTAACGCCACGGCGGATTTCCAGTTTGAGCCGTTCGCGGAAGGCCTTGGCGTCGTAGAGCAATTCAGGCTGATCGCAGTCGGCAGCCCTCGACACCAGTTGCGCGGCGGTTTCGCGGGGCACGCCACGTTCCAGCAGTTTCCGGTAATGGGGCGCGAAGGCTTCGGGCAGCCCCGCGCCCGGCGTTTCCGCAACAAGGACATTCAACATGTCGCGCATATCCTTGAGATCTTGGCGAAGAGCCTTTTTCTCCGCATCCGATTCATCAGCGCGTTCCGCACGGGCGGGCGCCTCGAAAGGGAGAATAGGCGATACAGCGGTATTGCCCTCGGCGAGGGCGCGTGGGGATGTAGCCGAAGGTATCGCCGTAGGCCGCTGCGTACCATGAGTCCCCGCAGACGCTCGCGGCGATGGGCTGTTCGCGGCTTGCCTCTGATTGACAAGTTCGCGGAAGAACGCGACCGTCTCGTTGACTTGCTTGTCGCTGCCGATGGTCGGCGTCCGGTTTTCCAGTGCCGCCGACACCGCCGGTCGCTTGGCTTCGTGTAGCGGGAGAACGCTTGACGCGGCATGGTACTGCCGTTCCGCGACCGTACGTTTTCGGGTGGCATCGCGCACGGCGACTGCGGCCGTAATCTCGACCCGTTTGCGTCCGAAGAATCCCAAGACGCCTCCTTCCTGGATCGTGTTTGTTCGGACGACCGTAGCGCCATCGCCAAGCCGGTTTCGCATGGCTTGGTAGGCCGCGTCCAGCGAGTCGCCTCTGAATGTATGGAACCGTTGAGCCATGAATCAGTCTCCCGCCAACGTGGACGGCTTTCGTAAACACATCCGTTCTGAATCTTTCCTTTGCACACTCATAGAAAGGCTATCTCGGCGCATATTATTGAGCTTCTGCCTCTACAGGCGCTTCTATCTGCCCTTCGCTTTCGAGCTTCACCGAGGGGTCGATCTCGTTGTACGACAGCACAATCGCTTTCGGCATGTGCCGTTCGACGATACGCTTCGCATAACGCCGTGTCTGCGCAGAGGTCAAGACGATCGGATCGTGACCCGCCTGGAGCATCGGTTGTATTACCTCGAGGGCCGCCTGGCCGATGGCGTCGGCCCGGGCCGGATCGATGGGGATTGACTCGCCGGTCTCGCTTTGCTGAATGGCGTCCAGGATCTCCTGTTCCAGCGCGGGCGACAGCGTGGCAACGCGGAGGCGGCCTTCCTCGTCCTTGTGTTCAGCGCAGATTTGGCGGGCGAGCGCGTGACGGACATACTCGGCAAGCACTTCCACATCCTTCGTGCGCGGACCGAAGTCGGCCAATATCTCCAAGATGGTTTCCAAATTCCTCACGGACACACGCTCCCGGAGAAGGTTGTGTAACACCTTCTGAACTTCTCCAAGCGTGAGCACGTTGGGGATCAACTCCTCGACGACCGTCTTGGCCGTGGCCTTCGCGGTTTCAACCAAATTTTGCGTGTCCTCACGCGTGACAAGTTCGTCCGCGTACTCCATGATCAACTCCGTCAGGTGCGTGGCCAAGACCGCCGACGGCTCGATGATGGTGTAGCCGAGACGTTCGGCACGGTCTCGATCCCCTTTGCTCACCCACATGGCTTGAAGGCCAAACGCGGGTTCGAGGGTCGGGGTGCCCTCGATCTCTTCCTCGACGAGCCCCGGATTCATCGCGAGGAAGTGGTCGGGCATAATTTCATAACGTGCGATTTCCGCCTCCCGCATCAGGATCCGGTACTCGTTAGCCCGCAGGCGCATGTTGTCGACAATGCGCACCACCGGAACGATGAAGCCCATCTTCGTGGCCGTCTGTTGCCTGAGAATCTGGATGCGGGTCAATAAGTCGCCGCCCTGTTTCGGGTCCGCCATGGAAATCAGCCCGTAACCCAGCTCGATCTTGAGGGGATCGATGGCGAGAAGATCTTCGGTGCGGGACGGCTCCGCTTCCTGTTCCGCGGCCTCTTCCGCTTGCGATTGCTGCGCCTCCAGTGTTTTCTGTTGCGCCTGGGTCTGAGTCGTCTGATACGCAATAAACGCGAGGACAGCCGCAACCACGATAAACGGAAGCGTCGGCATGCCCGGCACCAAACCGAACACAGCGAGCATCACCGCGCTAACACCGAGGGCCCTCGGGTAGCGCGTAAGTTGATGGCCGAAGTCGGTGCCAAGGTTATTCTCAGAAACGGTCCGCGTCACAATGAGGCCAGCGGCAGTCGAGATGACAAGCGCCGGTATCTGCGAAACAAGACCATCGCCGACGGTCAGTTGCGTGTAGGTCTGGGCCGCTTCCGTCAGCGTAAGCCCGCGCTGGAGCACGCCAATGATCAGGCCGCCAATAATGTTGACCAGGGCGATGATGATCCCCGCGATGGCGTCTCCCCGGACAAATTTCGTGGCACCGTCCATGGCCCCATAAAAATCCGCTTCCCGTTCAATGGCCGTGCGGCGCGCACGGGCCTGCTCTTCGGTGATGAGGCCCGCGTTGAGGTCGGCGTCAACGCCCATCTGCTTGCCGGGCATCGCGTCCAACGTGAACCGGGCCGCGACCTCCGAGATGCGTCCGGCACCGCGTGTAATGACGACGAACTGAATGATGACCAGTATCGAGAAGATGATAAACCCGACAATATAGCTGCCGCTCGTGACAAAGGTGCCAAAGGCGTTGATGACCGCGCCGGCTTCGGCGTTGGCGAGGATGAGGCGCGTGGTCGCCACGTTCAGGCTGAGCCGAAACAGCGTCAGCATCAGCAGAAGCGACGGGAAGACGGCAAAGTCCACCGGGTTGCGCAGGTAGATCGTAGTGAGCATGACCACGATCGAGATGCTGATATTGATCGAAAGGAGAATGTCAACCAGCCAGGTCGGCACGGGGATAACCAGAATGGCCAGGATGGCGACGACGCAGCCCGCCAGCACAATGTCTTGATTGCGCGCTAGGGAAAAGCCCTCTTCCTGGGGCATCTGGTTAGCCGGAATGGCCATGTTTTTCCTTCAAGGTTCCTTGCCTAAAACTCTCTAGCCACAGAGGTGTCGCATTCTCGGTGCTCTCTGTGTCCTCTGTGGCTAATCTAAAATCAACTCGCGGCAGCCAAGCCTCCGGAGCCTTGGCGTTCACGAACCTTTTCCTCGCGACGATCAATTTCATACACATACGCGAGAACCTCCGCGACGGCGTTGAACAGATTTTCCGGGACCGGTTGCCCAAGCTCGATGCTTCGGTAGAGGCTTCGGGCCAGCTCCGGCCGCTCGACAATAGGGACGTCGTGCTCAACGGCTATGGCGCGGATGCGTTCCGCTTGCAAGCGCGCGCCTTTGGCGACGACGAGCGGCGCGTTCATGGTATCGAGATCGTAGCGCAACGCGATGGCGTAGGTGGTCGGGTTCGTGATGACGACATCGGCCTCGGGCACGTCGCCCATCATGCGTTGCATGGCGACCTGTCGCTGAATTTGGCGAATGCGCTGTTTGATCTGCGGATCGCCCTCGAGTTCTTTCAGTTCTTGGCGGGCTTCCTGTTGCGTCATGCGAAGATCACGCTCGCGCTGCCAGTATTGGAACCCGTAGTCGAGAATCCCGATCAGGAGCATCACGAGCACGATGCGAAACCAAATGAGCAGCACCATGTTCCACACCACCAGCGAGCTGCCTTCGGGTGTCAGGTGCATGAGCGACAAAGTCTCGCCAAAGGAACCGCGAATGCTGAGATAAACGATGTAACCTACCAGCGAGAGTTTGAAGAGGGCTTTGATCAAATCGACAAAGGCCCGGATGCTTAAAAAGCGCTTGAAACCGGAGATGGGGTTGAGCCGCTCGGGCTTGGGAATCAGGGCTTTCGAAGAAAAGAGGAACCCGAATTGGGCCACGTTAATCGCGACGCCCGCCACCATCAGCAGAACCATAAACGGAAGAATAATGGGCGCGACGTGCAGCATGACCGTGATCAGGAA
>JAPYPO010000330.1 GCA_029937645.1 Candidatus Hydrogenedentota bacterium | reverse complement strand
CGCGGTAGTCGTGGGCGCGGTAACTTCCTCCATGATCGCGAATGGGGCCATTGACGCAGCGGATTTCTCGGCGGGAGCCGTTTCCTCCGCAGCCATAGCGAACGGCACAATCAGTTCGGTTGACATGGCTGATGGGGCGGTCACAACCGCCAAGCTCGCCGATTCCTCCATAACGACTTCGAAATTCGGCGCGGGCGCGGTTGCGCCTCACGCCTCGACATCGGACAATGCGGGTCAAGCCGACTCCGCAACGATAGCAGACGGGGTCGTTTCGGGCGCGGTGACTTCCGACATGATCGCGAACGGGACCATCGGCTCGTCAGATATCGCCGCGGGGGCCGTCACGTCGGCGGCGATAGCTAACGGCGCGATCAACTCGGTGGATATAGCGACCGGGGCGGTCACGACCAACGGCCTCGCCAATTCCGCCATAACTACCGAGAAGTTCGACGCGGGCGCGGTTGCGCCTCATGCCGTGACTGCCGACTCCGTGACGATAGCAGAGGGCGTAGTCGCTGGCGCGGTGACTTCATCGATGATCGCGAATGGAACCATCGCCGCAGGGGACATTGCAGCCGGGGCGGTCACGACTAGCAAGCTCGCCGATTCTTCCATAACGACTGATAAATTCGACCCGAATGCCATCGCGCCTCACGCCGCGCAGGCGGACAGCGCGGACGGACTGGTAGGGACGCCGAACTACGCTCAAGCCACGGGCAGTAGCGGAAATGTCAAGAGCGATTTGTTTGTCGATGTTCCTGGTTTGCTCATCCCAAGTTTTTCGACTTCTGGATTGCCCGTGTTCGTCAACCTTACCTCCGGTAGCTGGTACGCAAATGACGAATCCACCGGTGAATTGCAAATAGTGAGACTGACAGATGGAGATACCACAGTGGTGCTGAAAGTCACTATGCAAAATAACGGCTACGACAGAACATACGACGGCACTCAAACGAGAATGCCCATTGCGTTCTCCGCGATCGATATTGCTCCGCCGGGAATGCACTCATACAAAGTCCAAGTACGCAGAGCTAATACCCCCGACAATGACGACGCGATTTCAGTACAATCATCACGCCTGGAAGTGCTGGAAATCGGCGGAGTTGCACCGTAATGATTTAGTGCGATATCACCAAAGTCCCTACGCATTTGCTGGTGCCGCATTGGGAATTGCGCACGAGTCGCCGGGTATTCAAGCGAGTTTAGGAGGATCTGACGATGAATCTAAGAACCGTAACTGGATTGCTTATTGTTTTGTTGCTTTGCTCGTTCGCCCACGCGGCCATCCCACTAATGATCAACCATCAAGGTTTCGAAACGGCATCACTACGAGTAACCCATAATGCATAAAATTTATTTACTGCCATTCCTCGTTAAGAATAAGCTACGTGCGTATTCAAGGAGAGAGTACAAATGAACCGAAATGGTCGCCGAATCCATGCCACCTTCCTGATCTGTTTGTCTGCTCTTGCACCTGAAGCCTTCGCGGATCCCCTCGAAGCGGGCCCCTACCGCGTCGAGCCGCACGTTCTCGATGGCGCTGGCGCACTCCTGGAGAGCGGTTCATACTCTCTCATCTCATCCACGGCGCAGCCGGGTGCCGTCGGAAAATTCAGCGTGGGGGACTACACCCTCGTTTCCGGCTTCCCGGGTGACGGCTTCAACACCGCGCCGATAGCCATCGACGACACCTTCATGACCAACGAAGATACCGTGTTGTCCAGTGAATCCGTGTCGTCCAACGACAGCGACTTCGATGGCGACGTCCGAACGGTTGTGGATCCTGGGGCCATCGTCTCTGATTCTGGCGCCCCGCTTACCGTCAATTCGGACGGCACGTTCACCTACGACCCGACGGACCAGTTCAACGGCCTGCGCAACGGAGCCCAAGACACAGATACATTCACCTATACAATCACCGATGAAAAAGGCGCCACCGATTCCGCAGTCGCGACAATAACCATCACGGGCGCAAACGACGCGCCCGAGCCCGTCGACGATTCGTACGCGACGCTGGAAGACAATCCCATTTCGATTACTGACTTTTCGGCCGGTCTTCTCGGCAATGATATGGATCCGGACTTGGGTGACTTGCTCCTTGTCATCAATTTTGACTCTAGCTCAGACTTGGGCGCGACCGTCTCTGTCAGTCCGGATGGTACCTTCAGCTACGATGCCACCAATGCGACGGCAATCCAGGCGCTCAACACCGGAGACGACGCCACCGACATGTTCTCCTACACCGTTTTCGATGGCTTTGTCGAGGTCACCGCCGATGTAACGGTAACCGTTTCCGGCGAAAACGAGTCGCCAACGGTAGGCTACAGCATCAGTCCCCCGGACCCGCTCCAAACGCAAGCTGGCCCCGTGACATTTACAATCACCTACGCCAACGCAACTGCGATTACGTTGAGCCTAGAGAACATCACCCTCGATGTGGACGACGGGTCGAGCGCCAGCGGCGAGGTTGCGAGTGTCGAAATAGGCGGAACCCCAGAGGAACGCATCGTGACCGTGGACAACATCACGGGCGATGGAACCTTAATGATCGTCGTCGCTCCCGGGACTGCCACGGATACACAGGCCAACCTCGCTCCCGGGAAGACGAGTCCGTCAATCTTGGTAGATAACATGCCACCGACGCCGATCATCACGACCAACGGCGGGAATGACTTCGCGACCTTCCTCGATACGGTAACGCTCGAAGGGACTGTCCCCTTAGATGCGCGTGAGATGAATGTCACGGTGGACGCCGTCGATCAAAGCAATCTCATTTTCACGCAGGGCGCAAAGGATTGGTCTATCGAGATCACGGCCACCCTCGGACTCCACAACCTCGTCGTAACCGGCGTAGACTTGGTGGGCAACAGCGCGAGCGACACAATTGCAATCAACATCGTTGAGACGACAGACGCGATCTACGTGCGGCCAAACGGTGACGATGTATTGAACAACGGTACAGCCAATTCGCCCTGGCGCACGATTGAATTCGCGTTACATTCAGTCGAGGAAGCCGCCCTGGCTATGGAAGGCGCCCCGGTAACCATCAATTTGCTTGCCTTCGAAACGCCGTATGAGGAACAGGTGCGGCTTATCCCCTATACGGTTCTCGCAGGAGAGGGCCCAGAAGATACGGTTATCGAACCGATTCTCGAAGACATGGATGGGAACGTCGTGGTGCTGGCCGCCGCCGGGTCGAAAATTCAAGACCTGCGGATCAACGCCCCGAGCCGCAGAGTAAACGAGACGCAATTCAACAATCCCACGCTCCTGCTGATATCCAATGTCAGAACAGATGTTTCGGGGGTCGAGTTCAACGGAAAACTTCAAGACACATCCTCGACAGGATTGCGCATTGAAGGTTCGGAATCCAACGGCTCACGCATCGAGGGCTCCCGGTTTTTTAGTATGAATCGTGGAATCTGGTCGGTGGACTCGCGCAGTACGATAACGGAAAATGAGTTTGACAACATTAACGACTCAGCAATTTTTATCGGGTTCAACGAAAAGCAAGACGGCGAAGCCCTCACGCCAATTATCGGCGACCGTGATCAATTTTCGACGACCGGCTTCAACCGTTTCCGCAACATTAGCCCCATCCGGGGAGAAACAGCTATCCGTTACGCCAATGTCAGCCCTGCGCAGACCCTAGCCCAGTTTAACGATTGGGGCGTCTATACGCGGGAGGAGATCGAGGCGATAATCGATGTTCCCAATGCGGCAAAGGGATTGAGCAATATCGTGGCCTTCGACCTATTCATGCCCGGCCCCGTGGGCGTGACGAGTGTCACCGTTCTTTTGAGCGATGTAGATGGTAGCTCCATTCCCGAATCCGCTGATCCAACAGTATTGTTGCTGGATGCAAATGATATTCCAGTTACCGACGAGTCTTCTTTCAATCCCGAGGGTCTTTACGTATGGAGCGGGCTTCCATTGGGAATGTACGGCATTCAGGCGAGTGCGTTGGGGTATGACGAAGATATCAACGGCTCGATCTCCAACCAGACCGCAGGAATTCCTCGTATCATAGTCCAATTGAGTAAATCCGACGTAGGTGAAGGCGAGGGTGAAGGCGAGGGTGAAGGCGAGGGTGAAGGCGAGGGTGAAGGCGAGGGTGAGGGTGAGGGAGAAGGCGAGGGGGAAGGCCCAGCACCTGATCTCTGCGCTGTCCTTGACGACATCGATTCGCAATTCGAGATGTTTACCACCGATTTTGGCATTACGGAAGTCGACTTTGATAACGACGGGATCGATGATGAATTTACGCTAGCACTGTTACGCGCCGTGTGCAGTCGGGTTCTAGAAGATGATCTGCAGAACGCGACCTTAAACGCCTTCGACATTAACCGGATGAATCTGGAAGCGGAAGCACAGTTCGATTCGCTACAAGATTACAAGCTGGGGTTGGCGGCGCTATTGTTGTTATCAACGGATATGCAGACCGCGGTGAGCAACGCGCTGGCCGACCAAGGCATTACGCTGTCGGGCACGTACGAGATTGTCAAGGACGTGGGCGGCGTGTTCATGCCCTCCGCGGTAAAAGGGTTGAGCCTGTCGGAAGGCTACGAAGTATTTGAGGGATCGCTCAAGGCGACCAACGAGCCCTACTCGGCTACCGGCGATTTCGACGGGGATGGGGCTACGAATCTAGCGGAATACAATGTCGTTGTCATCGATGGTGGCGGTTCAGTCGATGATTTTCTGGCGGCAGCCGACGATCCCCTAGTCATTCCTGGCGAAGGCGAAGGAGAAGGTGAAGGTGAAGGTGAAGGTGAAGGTGAGGGAGAAGGTGAGGGAGAAGGATCGCC